>JBDKTH010000770.1:0-14077 GCA_039680305.1 Thermoguttaceae bacterium
CGACGACGCCTTCAAGGTCCGCAACGGGCTATGCAACAGTTCGCGCGACTACGTGCGCAAGGTCTCCGAGTTGCGCAAGCGTTACTGGGACCTGCTGGGCACGGGCCGCTACATCGACACGGTCGGCGTCCAGTCGTCGAATCCGGCGGTGCGGGTCACGGGGTTCGAGCATGGGAATCGGCGAGCGGTAGTGACCTGGAATAACCCGTCCAAGGAACAAACCGTGGCCGTGACCGTGCCGGGCTACCGGCTGGTCGAACGCCGGGGCGTGGACGGCGCCGTTCCCAACGACGAGTCGCGACTCGGCCAAGACCGGGTCTGCGTGTGGATTTTCGAGAAGTAAGGTTCATCCGGCGGAAGCGTACCTGGCGGTACGTTGGGGGACGCTGTCCCCCAAACCCCCTGGGATTTATCGCTTTGATGCCAAGCCCGGAGCGATGCCGTTGCTGAGGAGAACCGCGGGATGGCCGCCTCTCGCCGTTCGCCTGATCTTCGCTCCCCTTGCCCTGCCCTGGCGAGTACTGGGGCGGGGCTCTCGATGTGCCAAAACTCGACCGAGTCGGTCGAGTGGGCCCTAACGAGAGAGGATGCGATCGAACGATCGCCACCGCCACTCCATGGCGGGGTAAGCCAAAAGTCTTTGGAAACCGCAGACCTGGGAAGAACGGTTTTCGGCCCTTTTTTCCCGTTTTGCGTCCTTTTTCCATTTCTTGATACCTCAACCGCGGCACTCGTGCGACTACTATAGGAATCAGGCTGCCGAATCGTTTCCGATCGATAACGTGTCCCTGGAATTCCTCCCGGAATGAAATGCCGTCGTTCCAACTCCAACCTCGATTTCGACTGGAGAGATGAGCAGTTCGCTCGCCTGTATGACGAGAACCGAGGGCGACTGATCGCCTATATCGGCATGCTGATTCCCCACTGGCACGACGCCGAAGAGGTGCTCCAACAGACGTTCCTGGCCCTCAGGGAAAAACTCAACGATGCTGAGCCGCCGCACGACTTCTTCCGTTGGGCGTGCGGGGTGGCCTATCACAAGGCCATTGACTATCGACGGCGGCAACAGCGCTGGCGGCATGTCTTCAGTGAGGTCGCCATGCAGAAGCTCACCGAGACCCATGCGGCTTGCAGCGACCTGCTCGAAAGGCGTCGCGTGGCCATTCGTCAGTGTGTCGCCAAGCTGCCCCCCAGTGACCGGACGATCATTGAGCACTACTATCTTCAGGAACAGAAGACGGCGGCCGAGGTGGCCGAAGAGCTGGGGCGATCAAGGAACACGGTTCTCAAGGCGTTGATCCGTATTCGCAAGTTGCTTCGGCTTTGTGTGGACCGGACCATCGCGTCGGAGGAGCGTAGATGACCACCGAGTATGGATTCGCCGAAGACCTGACGGAACTGATGGTCCTGTTCTTTGACGGCACTGCGACCGATGAGCAGTTTGCCCGGCTGCAACAGATGCTGGAAACGAGCGAGGACGCGAGGCGGCTCTTCGTGCTCAGCCAGGCGGACTGCATCCATCTCCGCTCGTTGAGTGGTCCATCACCGACAGCCTTCTGGCCGGACTTGGAATGGGCCTCCGCGGCGATTGCCGACAACGACGCCAGCGAAGAAGACGACGAAGGAATCTATGGACTTGTGCAAGATCCGCTGCCGGCGTCTCCTACGGAACCCGTGCCGCACTTCCGCTGGGAGGCGATCCCGGACGACGTTCGGTCCCATCCGTTGCTCGATTGGCTTTGCGCGCATCCATTCGTGGCGACGAGTTTCTCCATCGCCCTGCTCATCATCCTGGTGCTTTGCCTCATCCCCACGCCGCAGGTCGGAACGACAACCCTGCCGCCGGGTACGACGTTGGCTGGAGCAATCACCGCCGCGGCCAACTGCCGCTGGGGCGCCGGCTGCGAGCCGTCGGCAATTCAGGATCAAGTCTTCATCGGGCAGCAGTTCAAGCTTGACGCGGGCTTGCTGGAAATCACCTACACGAGCGGCGCCAAAGTGATCTTGCAGGGACCGGTGACGTACCAAGTCAATTCGGTCAACAGCGGATACTTGCCCGTCGGCAAGCTGACCGGCAAGATCGCGACGTCCAACGCGAAGGGCTTCACGGTCCGAACACCGACCGCCACGGTGATCGACGTGGGGACCGAATTCGGGGTCGAGGTCGGCAAGACGGGAGAGACGACGTCCCACGTTTTTCGCGGAGCGGTGAACCTCGTGACCATGACGGCCAGCGGCGAATCGACCGGCTTCATCCTGTCGCAAAACGCCTCGGCAAGAGTGGAACGGAGCCGAGAACACCACGACAATCCGATCGTTGTGCCCTGTGGCAGTGCCAAGCCGGAACAGTTCGTGCGCGAGGATCAGTTCCTGCCGTTTCTCCGCTGGCAGAGCCAGAACCAGAACCTTCGCCGGACTCCGGCGATGCTGGCCTACTACGACTTTCAGCAGAGAAACGGTTCTGCGATCGTTCTGCCCGGCGCAGGTCCCAACGGAGGCCATTCGCTTGACGGGACGATCAAGAATGCCACCTGGTGTGACGGGCCCGTGCTCGGCCGGCGCGCGCTGGAGTTTTCCGATCCGACTGACTACGTGTGGCTCAACATCGCCAAGTCGTCCGACAGCCTGACGCTGGCCACCTGGGTCTACGTCGACTGCTTGGAGAGCGATTTGTCGGGTTTGCTGATGAGCGAGAGCGCCAACCGGCCGGGGCAGGTTCACTGGGGGATCCTGCGCGATGGATGCGTCGTTTGCGATATTCACGGGCTTCAAGCCGTGGGGCAACCGCGGATTCAGTCCACGCCCCTGATCGATCCCGGCTCGCTGCGGCGCTGGACGCACCTGGCGGTCACCTACGATCGCCCCTCGCGTCAGGTATGCTTCTATCGCGACGGTCGCATCGCTAGCGCGGTCGCCGTTACGGCCAACCAGGACGCTCCGATCCAGATCGGTCCGGCAACGATCGGCCGGTGGCGCGACGACAAGGCGGCGGTCGACGGAGGGCCTCGCAATTTCCGAGGCAGAATCAGTGAGCTGGCGATCGTTGGCGGCGCGGTGTCGCCCGAGGAAGTCAAGCGAATGTTCACCGCCGGGTCGCCATTGGCAAAACAGTCTCCATAGGGCCCGCGAAGAAATAACTTGTACAATTGACCGACCAATGAAGTAACTGCCGTGGGGAAAGGTGGGATGTCTCGCAAGAAGTGCGGTGGCAGTTACTTCATTGATGAACCGAAGGTGGAGGCACCTGGATTTGTCGAGAAATACACGAGATGCTTACCTCTAGCGAGAAAGAGAGAATCCGCCGTTGGCCACCGACTGTCCAGCGGCCAAGGCTCGGCGGATTCTCTCTTTCCAGTCGGTCAATTGTACAAGTTATTTCTTCGCGGGCCCATAGGCGTGCATGGGGTGATTGGATAGCATTCGGGATGGCTGAAGGCCTATTCTTCACGCTCTTCCCCGAGAAACGGAGGCACATATGAACTTGCAGCGTTGGAAAAGAGCTTTCACTCTCGTTGAGCTTCTCGTGGTGATCGCCATCATCGGGATCCTGATCGCCCTGCTGCTGCCGGCCGTGCAAGCCGCGCGCGAGGCCGCTCGGCGAAGCCGATGCTCGAACAACCTCAAACAGATCGGTTTGGCGTTGCACAACTATCACGATAGTCACAACGCCTTTCCGATCAGTTACTGGGCCTCGGACGTCGGCCGAGGCACGCCTTTGGCTCGTCTGCTGCCGTATTTGGAACAACGGGCCGTTTATGACCGCATCAACTTTCGCATCAGCGACGGCGACGCAACGCAGACGCTTGACGGGACTTCGACGGGCACGCAGATCCGCAAGGTCCCCATCCCCACCTTCGTTTGTCCAAGCGATCCGCAAGTGACGGGCGAAGGCCTCGCGAAGTCCACCGGCTACGCCTTCTCGAACTATGCCACTTCTTCCGGTCCCACGCGCCAGTCCGACGCCGGGAGTCCGAGTTGTCCGTGCAATGCCGTGCCATGGTGGAACTATTGGACTTCACTTGGGCTCCCGGCGTACTACGGCACCAATCCAGCCGGTCCTTTTACGCGATGCATGAATTCCAGCGGCGTTCCGTATCTTTGCCGAATGGCCGACGTGACCGACGGGCTGAGCAACACGATCTTCTTTGGCGAGGTCCGCGCCGGCTGTTCGGGGCATCTGGAGTCGTTCGGATGGTTCAGGGCCCACGGAATGGGAATGAACACGACGCTCATCCCCATCAACTTCGACTCGTTCCATGACCAGAGCGAGCAACTCGGGGCGGGCAAGGAGTGCAACTACAAATGCACCTGGAATACCGAGTTCGCGTTTCGCTCCACCCATCCGGGCGGCGCGGGCTTCTTGTTGGGCGACGGCTCCGAGCGTTTCTTCGCTGAAACGATCGACTTCGCCACCTACCAGTATCTGGGGGCCAAGGCCGACGGTAAGCCGGTCAACATCCCGTGATATCCCGGCCCTGGACGACGAGACGAGGGAATAGACCTATGCGAACTCCGTGGATTGGAATCATCGGCTTGGCCGCGGTGTGTGCTCTATCGCACGGCTGCCGAAAGAACACCGTCCCCGAGACGCTCCCCGTCAAAGGGACGGTGAAACTCGACGGTAAGCCCGTGGAAGGCGCCGACGTGGCATTCTACCCCAAGTCGGGCGGGCGGCCGGCCATGGGGCGAACGGATGCCAACGGCAGCTACACCCTTTCGACGTTCGGCAACCAGGACGGCGCCGTTCCTGGGGAGCATTCGGTCGTGATCTCCAAGGTATCGGTTCGCCGCACAGCTGCGCCGACAGGAGGCGGCGAATTGGAAGGCATGCAGTTTGCGCCGTCAATCAGCCCAGAAGCCGAGAAGGCCAGGACCGAATACCTCATCCCCGAGAAGTACTCGATGGCCTCACGGTCCGGCCTCACCGCCGAAGTCAAGCCCGACTGCGGGCCAATCGACTTCGATTTGAAGCGTTGAGCCGCATGCACGTCCATTCCAGAAAGCACTCGCGGCTCGGGCCCCCGGCGAGACGCATCCGCACTCTCATTGGTTGTCCAGGTGCTCACTCTACAACCACGATCCCGTAAACATCGACGCGCGGGATGACAACCGTGGCGTGGGGGGCGTCGCGGCGCACGGCGAGCGATTGTGCGGCTGCGTCTGGCGTCAAGAGGCGGGCAGTGCGGCGACTGGCCCACGGCTCGGTGAGGTGGACTTCCAACGGCCCGGTCGCTCGGGGGGCGGCGTAGTTTACCAGGTGCACGGCCAGTCGATCCCCGTCGGCCTCGTAGGCGCTCAAGGCGACCTCGGTCGCGCCGCGCAGGCGGACCGCTGGGCGTTTCGCGGCCAAACGTTCGATGGCCTCGGCCACGCGTTTCCAATCCTTGGGCAACGGGATGCGAATGGCGTGCGCCCGGCCGCCGTCGCCACGGGACACGTTGAAGTCGAGGCGGACGACACGGTCGCCTTGGAGGGCTGCCAGGCGATCGCAGGCCGGCACGCGTCCCTCGTCGTCGTAGCGGCCGTTTTCGCCCAGGAGGACCACGCCACCGCCGCGGCCCAAGAAAGCTCTCAGGACATCGCAGGTTGAATCGGCAAGATACGTCTGGCCGGCAAGGACGACCACGGCCACTTGGTCGAGCCGTTGGAGGTTGTCGGCAAACAGAACTTCCCAGGCGAACCCGCCGCGGATCAGGATTTCTTCTGCAGTTGCCAGGCGGTCCCAGGCGTTCTGGGCGTCGAAGGCCAGCGAGGGAAACGTGTGCAGGATGGCCACGTTGGCCGTCGGCCGGGCCGTCAGCCACAGGTCTTCGTGCTTGCGTACGAAGCCGAGGTAGTGGCCCAAGGCCTGACGCAAATCGGGCCGATCGATCCGCATCCGATCGCCTTCGGCCAAGGGACGCGTGGCCCAGTTGGCGCCCGGCACGCCGCGGTTGGCGGCCGCTTCGGCCACCTGGAGTTGGACGACGGTCGGCGTTTGCGGCAGCGCGGCCGAAGCCTCGGCCGAGGCCTCGCGTCCCAGCCCCCCGCCCCAGGTCGTCGAGACCGCGCGGTAGCCCACCGCCGTGCCCTGCTTATACGCGCGGATCTGCGTGACCAGGGCATCCCCGGCAAGCTCCGGCGAGGCGGAGTTCTCAGCGATCATCAGGTTCAAGTGCCGTCCCACGGAGACCGGCCAGACGCTTCGACGCAGCGGCCCGCCGGGCGAGACCGGATGCGAGGGGTTGGACAACAGGATCGCCTCGGGACGCAGGCTGCGGGCATAGCCGGTGAGTTCCCCGACATAATCTTCCAGGCTCTCGCACCGCCAGCGAACCCACGCCCGCACCAGCGGATCGTCGATCCGGCCGTTGGTCAGCACGATCGGCGGTTGCCGGACGTGGTCCAGCGAGTCGAGCCCGATCAGCTCGCGCGGGTGCGGATAGCGTTTGGCGAGCCACTGGCGAAACGCCTTTTGGCAGCGATCGCAGTAGCAGGGGCCGCTGTAGGAGTTGTCGAAGTTGAAGCCGTCCAGTCCGGTCTCCTCCAGCCCCACGCGAATCACCCGCTTCAGATAATTGCGGTAATCGCGACACTGGATGCACGGCGACCAGCGGTAGTACTTCCCGCCCCACGTGACGGGCCGGCCGTCCGGGTCGCGCTGCGCCCAGTCGACGGCTTGGGGTTGTTCGGCCAAGAGGGCCTCGTAGTACAACGAGTTGGCCTGACAGTAGCCGATCACCCGCATCCCGTGCCGGTGGGCCAGGCGAACCAGCGCGGCGGTGCGTTGCTGCTGCGGCGATTCGTGCTTCAGGCCAAACCCTTTGTAGAAGTGCGTGACCGCCAGGTTCACGCCAAGGTCGGCCATGGTCCGCACGAGTTCTTCACCGTGGAGGCGATCGTACCACTGGGGAAGCCAGGCAGAGCTGCCATCGACCGCCCCGGCGATCCCGCCCACTCGCCGATTGTGATCGATCGGTTCCCAGCCCCACCAGGCCCAATAGTGGGCCGCCGAGGTCGCCCGGCGCTGCGCATCGCTCGCCCCGCCGGCTTGCGCGTTCTCGGATGCGTGGCTCAAGCCTTCTCCCACGCTCCAAGGGACGACGCCATCGGGCAGAACCCCGGCCAGCAGCGACGCGCTGCCGAGACGACGAAGAAACCGGCGACGATCGAGCGAAGCACTCATCGTAAGGGTCCTCGTGTTGGGTCGTTTCGATTCACCGCCCGTCCGGCAAGGACGGCTGAACGGTCGCATCGCCCTTCAGTCGTCCCTCCGGGACGGACCGCCAATCCATGCGATACCCTTACCCCGCGATGAATCGCGGGGCTACTCTCAATTGTCCCTCCGGGACAGGCGAACCGCACGGCGGAGCGTGCCTGCTATCTTAACAGTCAGAACGGCTGCAGGAACTTCACGCAGACCGACATCGGAACGGTCACCGACTGGCCCGTGGGGGTCAGCTTGCCGGTCGCGGGGTCGATGCGGAAGACCACGATGTTGTCGGTGTCCTGATGGGCGGCCAAGAGGTAGGTGCCGGTCGGGTCGACGCCGAAGTTACGCGGGTTCTTCCCTTGCGTGGGCGTGTGGTCGATCGCCCGGAGCTTGCCGGTGGCTGGGTCGATGGCAAACACGGCGATGCTGTGATGGCCGCGATTCGAACCATAGAGGAACTTGCCCGACGGGTGAACCTGAACCTCGGCCGTGGTGATGCTGGCGTCGGCCACAAAACCTTCGGGCAGAGTCGATACGGTTTCGATCGGCTCCAGGCTTCCGCGGTCGGCGTCATACTGGAAGGCGGTCACCGTGCAGCCCATCTCGTTGATCACGTAGGCATAGCGGCCGTTGGGATGGAAGGCGAAATGCCGTGGCCCGGCCCCGGCAGGAACGCTCGCGAAGGCCGGCTGATTCGGGGTCAATTGTCCCTTGGCCGGGTCGAGGCGGTAGATCAGGATCTTGTCCAGTCCCAGGTCGGCGGCAAAGGCAAAGCGGTTGGCCGGATCGACGTTGATCGAATGGGCGTGCGGCCCCTTCTGGCGTTTCTCGTTGACGCTCGACCCGACGTGCTGCACGAACGACGCCGCCTCGGCCAGCCGGCCGTCGTCCTGGATCGGCAAGCAGGCCACGCTGCCGCCCGTGTAGTTGGCCACCAACACGCATCGGCCACTGCGGTCCACGCTCACGTGGCACGGCCCGGCCCCCTCGGTCGACTGCTGGTTGAGCAGCGTGAGCATGCCGGTCTTCGGCGCGATCGAAAACGCGCTGACGGCCCCGGTCTTCTTCCCGCCGAAAGTGGCCATCTCGCCCACGGCGTACAACAGCGGCCGGCTCGGATGGATCGCCAGGAACGAGGGATTCACCGTCTCGGCGGCCAGGCCCAGCGGCTGGAGTTTTCCGGAGGCCAGATCGAGTTCGAGCAGGTAGATCCCCTTGCTCGCCGTCTTGGTGTAGGTGCCGATGTAAACCCAAAGCTTTTCGGGCTTGGCCGGCGTCTTGCTCGGCTCCGCGGCCCACGATGTGGCAGTGCTAGTCATAATCATCCCAACGATGCAAGTAAGGAACATCCAGTGCAGCTTCAACATGGCGGCTCACCTTGTGGAAAGAGGGCCTGCAGGAAACGTTCTCCGGCAAACGGCGTGCTCCATTCTAGTCTACCCGCGGGGAAAGTTCACGCCAGGGCCTTTTGGACCTCGGCGACGTCGACCGCCCGGGGCTGAATCCCGTGCTCGACGGCCACCGCGGCGGCAACTCCGGCTGCCGCCCCCGTGGCCATGGCAATGCACTGGACGCGATACGAGGCATGGGCGTCGTGGCTCCCACTGATGCACCGCCCGGCCAGCAAGAGGCCGTCCACCTTGCGGGGCACGAGGCAGCCATAGGGAATGTCGTAGGGCTGGACCCGGGCGGCCCCCCCTTGGCCCGCGTTGCCCTCGGCCTGCCCACTGCCGGCCGGGTTATGGATGTCGATCGGGAAACTGGCCGCCCGGACCACGGCGTCGGGCCGCTTGCGCCCGCTGACGACGTCCTCCCGGCAAAGATATTCGACGCCGAGAAACCGCCGCGTCTCGCGCACGCCGACGACCGCCGGCATGGCCGCCAGGTAGGCGTTTTCGTACCCCGGCGAGTGTTTCTTGAGGAAATCGACGATCTCGTAGGCCTGCCGGCGGCATTCCAGTTCCGCCCGAGTGAGATCGGCCACCCTGGTGCCGTCGACGCGGTTGATCTGCGTCGCGTTGATCCCGACCTCGCCCGGACGGCGCGACTTGTAGATCCGCACCACGCCGACCTCGGCCGGCAGTTGGCCGCTCTTCTGGGCCTTGGTGACCAGTTCTTCCCAGGTTCCCTCGGGCAGCTGAATTTGGCGGGCCTGCTCCTCGGAGCCGCAGTAGATTGCCCGGGCAGGATCGACCCCGCCGACGCTGAACATGATCGACATCGGCTGCACCAGCCCGTCCCCCGGCCGTCCCTGCTCGAACTCCGCCCCGGCCATCCAAGCAATGTCGCCGTCGCCGGTCGCATCGACGGTCACGGCCGCGTCGACGCGGATCACGCCTTGTTTCGAGACCAGCAGGGCCCCGCCAACCCGATTCCCCTCGCTCACCACGCCGGCCGCCCAGGCGTGCAGCAGAAGCTCGGCCCCGGCCTCCTGGACCATGGCGGCATAGTCCAGGTCGAGTCGCTCGTAGTCGACCGCATGGCCGCCGAGCCGTTTGACCGCTTCGCGCACGAACCGGCTATCGACCGCGCCCATGAGCGGGGCGACGCGGGCCTGGATGGCCATGCCGCCGAGGCGTCCGTAACGCTCGACCAGCAGGACCTTTCGCCCGCCTCGCGCCGCCATCACGGCCGCGGCCATGCCCGCCGGCCCGCCGCCGCAGACGAGCACGTCGGTCTTCCAGGTGCTCTGAGGCGGAGGCAATGCCACGGGGGCGACCTTCTCGCCCCCAGCGACCACCAGGGGCGACATCCCCGTCGCCGCCAGCGCTCCCGTGCCCTGTAAAAACGCGCGCCGTGTGCAATCGTTCATCCGGCAACTCCCGAGAAACCGCTCCAGACTCAAGTGGTAGCCCCATTCTCGCCGAAGAGGGAGGCTTTTGCAACCGGGCATGCCGTCGCACGGCGCAGCCATGGGTCGGCATATTTCTTCTCTCACGAACATGCCGACTCGTCGCTGCGCTCCGTGACGGCATGCCACCCGTTTTATGGGCAGGTCTGCGGGACCCTTGTAACGGCGATCCCGACAAGCATAATGAGGGGGCTGGATTGGCCTCACGGCTCCCGGCGGCGGAAAGGAATGCGTGGATGATCGAACTGACTCAAGGAGAACGCGCCGTGTCGTCACTCGTCATGCTCCTCGGTCTTGCGGCGGTCGTCGGTGCCGCGGAACCCGATATCCTGATCGCCGATTTCGAGAGCGACTACGGCCAGTGGAAAGCCACCGGCGAGGCCTTTGGGCCAGGGCCGGCCAAGGGGACGCTGCCCCATCAAATGGATGTCAGCGGTTACGATGGGAAGGGACTGGTCAACAGTTTCTACAAGGGCGACGGCAGCACCGGCACGCTCACCTCGGCGCCCTTCACGGTCCAACGCAAGTATCTCAACTTCCTTATCGGCGGCGGAAAGCACCCGGGACAAACCTGCATCAACCTGTTGGTCGACGGTAAAGTTGTGCGCACCGCCACGGGCCCGAACGATCGCCCCGGCGGAAGCGAGCGGCTCGACTGGCAAGCGTGGGACGTTGGCGACTTGATCGGCAAGCAGGCGACCCTCCAGATCGTCGACCAGGCCACCGGCGGCTGGGGACACATCAACCTCGACCAGATCGTTCAGAGCAACCTGAAATGCGGGACTGAACCGGCATCGCGGGAATTGACCATCCAGCACCGCTACCTCCACCTGCCGGTGCGCAACGGGGCCCGCAAGACGTGGATGCGCTATGTCGTCGACGGCCAGCCGGTTCGCGAGTTCGAGATCGAACTGGCCGAAGGCAAGCCGGAGTTCTGGATGCCTAGCGACGTGAGTGATTGGAAAGACCGCACGCTCCGGGTCGAGATCGACGCGTTGCCGTTTGGCTCGCAGGGGCTGGCCTCGATCGCCCAGGCCGACGAGTTGCCCGGCCTCGCGACGGTCTACAAGGAACCGTATCGCCCGCAGTTCCACTTCTCGCCGCAGTACGGCTGGACGAACGATCCGAATGGCATGGTCTACTACGACGGCGAGTATCACCTCTTCTTCCAGCACAATCCCTACGGGACGAGTTGGGGCAACATGACCTGGGGCCATGCGATCAGCACCGACCTCCTCCACTGGCAAGAGCTGCCCGACGCGGTCTACCCGGACAAGCTGGGCACAATCTTTTCCGGCTCGGCGGTGGTCGACTGGAACAACACGGCCGGATTCCAGCAGGGCAAGGAGAAGACGCTGGTGTTGATCTACACGGCCGCCGGCGGGACGAACCGCGTCTCGCACGACCAGAAGTTTACCCAGGCGATCGCCTACTCCACGGATCGCGGCCGGACGTGGACCAAGTATGCGAAGAACCCGGTGCTCGGGCACATCGAGGGCGGGAACCGCGACCCCAAGGTCTTCTGGCACGAGCCGAGCCGGCAGTGGGTCATGGCCCTTTATCTCGACAAGTTCGACTTCGCCCTGTTCGCGTCGCCCGATCTGAAGCAGTGGACGCGGCTCTGCGACATCCCCGCGTTCGGCGACCGCGAATGCCCGGACTTTTTTGAACTGGCCGTTGATGGCGACAAGAACAACACCCGCTGGCTCTTCTGGGGCGCCAGCGGCTACTACCTGATCGGCCGGTTCGACGGCAAGACTTTTGTGAAGGAAAGCGGTCCGCACCAGGCCCGCTGGGGCGCCAACGACTATGCGGCCCAGACGTACAGCGACATTCCCGCGGCCGACGGCCGGCGGATCCAGATCGCCTGGATGAACGGCGGCAAGTACCCCGGCATGCCGTTCAACCAGCAGATGAGCATTCCCCGCGTGTTCACGTTGCGGACCACCCCCGAAGGGATTCGCCTGTTCATGGAGCCGGTCAAGGAACTCGAAGCCTTGCGCACGAAGCAGCACGCCTGGAAGTCGGTCGCGCTCGCGCCGGGCGACAACCTCCTGGAGCACGTTTCCGCGGAGCTACTGGACATCGAGGCGGAACTGGAATTAGGCGACGCCAAGCAGGTCGGCTTTGAGCTGCGAGGCCACAAGGTGGAATACTCGGTGGCCGACAAGCGTCTGACCGCCCTGGGCCGTTCCGCGCCGTTGGAACCAGTCAACGGCCGCATCCGCCTGCGAATCCTAGTCGATCGGACTTCCCAGGAAGTGTTTGCCGACGACGGCCGCGTGTCGATGGCCTCCTGCTTCCTGCCGGCGTCGGACGGGAAGCCCCTGGCTATCTACGCCGTTGGAGGAAAGGCCAAGATCACGTCGATGAACGTCTGGGAACTCAAGTCAGCTTGGGGCAACCGTTGAACACCATCCTCGCATCCCGAAAGAACCCGTCCATGCATCGAACAAGCCTCCTCACACTGTTTGTGCTCTTGGTGGCGCACGTGGCTCTGGTGTCCTCTGCCATGGCAACGGAAAGACCGATGGCCCCTCGGCGGGCGATCAGCCTGGATGGCACCTGGCAGGTCGAGCAGGGGAGCATGGAGGCGGTGCCTGCCGTTTTCTCGCACACGGTCGTCGTCCCGGGGCTGGTCGATATGGCGAAGCCGGCGTTCCAGGAAGTCGGCAAGAAGAGCGACCTGCGTCAGGCGTTTTGGTATCGCCGCACGTTTAAGCTCGACGGCCCGGTGCCTGAGCGGGCGATCCTCAAGATTCACAAGGCGAAATACGGCACAAAGGTCTTCTTGAACGGGACGATGGTCGGCGAGCACCTGCCGTGCTTCACCCCGGCCTATCTCGACGTCACCAAAGGCCTTCGCGGCAACGGTCAGGAGAACGAGCTGGTCGTCCGTCTCGGCGCCAACCGTGAATCGCTGCCCGAAGGCATGCCCACCGGCTGGGATTTTGAAAAGTATCTGTTCATCCCCGGGATCTGCGACTGCGTGGAACTGATCCTCTCCGGCACGCCCTCGATCACCAACGTCCAGCCCATCCCCGATATCGACGCCAAGACCGTGCGCGTCATCGCCGAAATCCAGACGGGCGACAAGGCGGCCGACGTCGTACTCAAGGGCGAAGTCGTCGAAGCCCGCAGCGGCGATACGGCAGGCTCGCTCGCTGTCCCCGCGGTTGCCCTTGCGGCCAACCAGAAGAAGCAGATCGAACTGACGATCCCCATCGCCAGCTGCCGCCTCTGGTCGCCAGAAGATCCGTTCCTCTACGAGCTGCGGCTGACGACCGGCGCCGATGCGGTCAAGGTCCGCTTCGGGATGCGGTCGTTCCGGTTCGATCCCCAGAGCGGCCGGGCCCTGCTCAACGGCAAGCCGTACTTCATGCGGGGCAGCAACGTGTGCATCTACCGCTTCTTCGAGGACGCCGACCGGGGCGAACTGCCATGGAACGCCGACTGGGTTCGCCGGCTCCACCAGAAGGTCAAGTCGATGCACTGGAACTCACTCCGCTACTGCATCGGCTTCCCGCCCGAGTTCTGGTACGACATCGCTGACGAGGAAGGCATCCTGATCCAGGACGAATTCCCGATCTGGCTGTTGAGCAAGGCCCCCGAGAATCCCAAGGCCGAGAAGATCATCCCCGAATATACCGAGTGGATGCGCGAGCGGTGGAACCATCCGTGCGTGGTCATCTGGGATGGGCAGAACGAGAGCTTTACCGACGAAAGCGGCAAGGCGATCCGGGCCGTGCGACATTTGGACCAGTCGAACCGCCCTTGGGAGAACGGCTGGAGCGAGCCGCAGGCCGCGACCGACTGCGTCGAATCCCACCCCTATCTGTTCATCGGCATCTTTTTCGACAAGAAGACGCCGTTCCGCATGAGCCAGATGCCCAACGTCTCGGGCGTGCCGGAGTTGAACGCGAAGCAAAAGAAGCTCCGCGTGCCGATCATCATCAACGAGTATGCCTGGCTCTGGCTCAACCGGGATGGGACGCCCACGTGTCTGACCGAAAAGGTTTACAACTATCTCCTCG
>JBDKTH010000277.1:0-2954 GCA_039680305.1 Thermoguttaceae bacterium
CGACGGTGCCGGTGTGGAGGTGATCGCCCCCCACGAGCCGGAGCCACTTGGACACGACCCGCATGTGAATCCCGTGGTTCCTCTGCCGGGTGAAGACGGCGTGCATCGCGCGGTGGCAGTGGACGATTACGCCCAACTGGCCGGCCCGCTTGAAGACGTCGGCCGAGGCGGCAAAGCCGGCGGTGAGGAAGTCGTACATGATGTAGCGACTGCCCTGGGAGGCGATATACTCCAGACGCTCGAGGGCTTCTTCGGTTGAATAGGCGGTGACGTTGAAGAAGTGGCCCTTGGCCTCGCCCGTCTCGGCCTCGGCCCGCTTGACCGCGTCGATGCCGTAGAGGAACCGGTCGCGCCAGCGGTTGAACGGCTGGCTGTTCATGTTCTCGTCGTCCTTGGTCGTGTCGAGGCCGCCGACGAGACACTCGTAGATGATCGTGGAATAGTCCTTGGCGCTCAGGCCGAGCTTGGGTTTGACCGTTCCACCCAAGAGCGGCCGGCCCCACTTGTTGAGCCTCGCCCGCTCGTCGTAAATGCCGATGTTCGGCCCGGGGAACGTCTTGACCAGGGCGGTCGGGATCCGCATGTCCTCCAACCGCAAGGCGGCGACCGCCTTGAAGCCGAAGACGTTGCCCACGATCGACGACATGATGTTGACGACGCTGTTCTCTTCGAACAGGTCCATCGGGTAGGCGATGTAGGCGATGTCGCCGTCGATGCGGTAGGCCTTGGCCTTGTAGAAGTCGAGGTTGGTCAGTTCGTTCGACCAGACTTCGGTCCACGTGCCCGTGGACGATTCGGCGGCCACGGCCGCCGAGGCCTCGGTCATGTCGGTGCTCGGGTCGGGCTTGATCCGGAAGGCGCACAACAGATCGGTGTCTGTGGGGACATAGTCGGGCACGTAATAATCCTGGGCGTAGGGACGCACGCCCGCTTGAAACTTGCCGCTTTTGGTGGCGGGAGCTTCGTCGACAGTCGGCGCAGTGGCAACCGATTCGATCATAGGATTTACCTCACGCTTGACGTTGGATAGACAGGTGCGTGCTCTCAGACGCTGAGGACGCTTGGGGCAACGCGCTTCCGTTTTGCAGTTGCACAGGCTGCCGGTCAGCGGTGCGGGGCAGCGAAGAGGAGCATTCGAGGAGGTGGTCGGGAAGCCAGTCCATCCCATTCTAGGAGGCGGCCAGATGTCGGCAATGGGCGTGTAGTGCAAATGCACACTCAGGAGTTTGCCACCAGAATTGGCCGCTTGGTCAGATTCTCCCCGACATCGCCGTGTTTGGAGAGTAAAACATCTTCGCCCTTGTGCGGCTGCGTCAGGAATGCCGAGTCGTCAAAGATTTCTTTTGGCATTGAAGAAATCTCCGTGCCAGCAGCCTCACGCCTGGGGATATTCTCCTGACTCCACGGGCTCAGTCACGCGCCCGGCTTCGTCAGTTCCGCCTCCCACTGGCGGATGAGCGAGTCGGCCAGACGTCGATTCGAGAGCCACTTGGCGGCCGTAAGCGTTTTCCCGTTGGGAAGGCGTACGACGAGGTTGTAGTAGACGGTCCTTCCCGCCTGCATCCCTTCCTTGAGCGAGATGGCGTTGATCTGAGAGGCCTCGATCGACTGCGCCTCGCTGAGCCAAAGACGCCCGCCGGCGATCACCAACCCGCGGGCGGAAACGTCGACCACGCTCCGATAGAGCCACAAGTCGAAAAGGAAGTAGAACAGCAGCAGATCGAAGAGGCCAAACACGATCGGGAAGAAGATCGGCGCGTGCCAGTGAAGCATCGCGGCGATCGCCGCCGTCCAGATTGCGGTAAAGGCGGTGATTCCCAAGGCGGCGCTGAGGGGCCGGGCCCAGGGGAACACGTAGCGGGTGCTGCCGTCCGGGGCCACGGTCTTGCTCACGCCGATTGCGGCAAGCTCCTGGTCCAGCTCGACCGGGGCGGCGTAGGGGGCGATCAGGCTGGCGTCGAATTGGAAATCGGGCCGACTCTCCGCCGTCTTGAACACCGGCACCTCGAACGTCGCCTTGTAGTCGATCCCCGGCACGTCGGCCGTTACCTCCAGACGCCAGAAGACCAGGTCGTCTCCGCTGCCTTCCGTGGGCCGGGCGTCGTAGGGGATGCCGAACAGCACGGGAATCGCCGTCTGCGAAAAATCGGCCTCTGAAAGCCCGTGGAGGATCGTCTGCTGGTCCTGCCAGAGGATGGTCTCGGTGGTCCTGCGATTGTCGCCCGAGCCGCTGGTGTGGCGGCGGATGCAGTTGAGGGTCAGGCGGTAGCCGTCGTCGGGCCGGACAGTGGCCGCGGTGCGGATCACGCCGGCCAGTTTGCCGCCGATCACCCCGGGCACGTCGGCCATCTGGAAGACCGAATCGTGGTACTTGCGCCAGCGGAGAAACAGGTAGCCGGTCACCAAGAGCAGGGCGAAGCCGACGGCCGCAAGTCCGGTCACCAGCCAAGAAGGACCCGTGCCCAGGGCGTCGGCCGGCATGAGCACGAGCGCCGGCAGGGAGATGGCGTTCCAGACGACGGTCACGATCGCGGCGATGACCCAGGTGCGCTGGCCCGCCGCACGGATCTCGCCCTTGGCCCAGTCGTCGCGCCACAGCCACGGCTCGTCGGGCCGCTGTTCCGCCCGGGCCTTTTCCTGGCGAGTCTTTCGGCGGGCATAGATTCCGGCACCGAGCAACCCGAAGCCGACTCCGCCGAACGCCAGCACAAACAGGCCGTAAAACGCCATCATCTCCGATCGCAGGTCGCGGTAGAGGACCGCCTCGGAGGGTTTGGCGGGGTTCACGTAACAGCGGAACGGCCGGCCCGACTTCTGGTATCCGGCAAGTTCCCGGTGCACCTTTTTCTGGAACGAGCCGACGTTATCCGAGCCGCCATGGAGACTCACCCGCTTGCCGGTGTACGGCTGTCCGCCGAACTCGTAGCGGTATTCGGCCGTGGCCTGGTAGGTGC
>JBDKTH010001340.1:0-1681 GCA_039680305.1 Thermoguttaceae bacterium
TGCCACGCAGTTGCACCGGGCGATCGCGACGCGGTTTGTGCCGGGCCAGGATCCGGCCTCGGCCGTCTACGTGGGAAACCGGGCGGTCGGCGAGTTCATGAGCGAACGCGTCTTTGCCCCCGGCGCAACCATGACCTGGGACGAGTTGACCCGTCACGCCACCGGCGAACCGCTGAGCGCCAAGGCCTTTGCCGCCGAACTCGAGAGGAATTGAGGACGCATGAGGCAAGAGACCATCACTCCGGCTCCCGCAGAAGCGGCCCGGCTGGCCGAGAAATCATCGCTCTTCGATCATCCGATCGGTTTCTGGTTCATCTTCTGGGGCGAATTCGCCGAGCGGTGTTCGTACTATGGTATGCGGGCGATTCTGCTGTTGTACATGACCGAGCGGCTCGGCTTCACCGACGGCCAGGCCAGCGCGAACATGTCGTATTTTATCGCCGCCTGCTACCTGTTGCCGCTGGTCGGCGGCTACCTGGCCGACAACTACTTCGGCAAGTACCGCACGATCGTGGGCTTTTCGCTGCCGTACATCCTCGGGCATGTGATCCTCGGGATCGAGAGCGTGCCGTTTCTGGTGATCGCCCTGGGACTGCTGGCGATGGGCACAGGCGTGATCAAGCCGAACATCTCCACGCTGATGGGAATGACCTACGACCAGCAGCGGCCCGGCCAGACCCGATTGCGCAGCGACGGTTTTGCCCTGTTCTACGGGGCGATCAACATCGGTTCGGCGATCTCCAGCTTCCTCATGCCCTGGCTCCGGACGCACTACGGTTACCAGATCGCCTTCCTGTTTCCGGCGGCCTTGATGGGGGTGGCATTCGTTGTCTTCGCGAGCGGCAAGCCGTTTTACGCCAAGGAGACGATCGAGCGCAAACAGCTCACCCCCGAGGATCGCCGGGAGCGGCTTGCGGTCCTCGGCCGGATCCTTGGGCTGTTTGTCGTCGTCACGTTCTTCTGGAGCATCTTTGACCAGTCGGCGAGCACCTGGACCCTCTTTGCCCGCGATCATCTCGACCTGAACATTTTCGGCTGGTCGTTGGAGCCCGATGCGATCCAAGGGCTGAACCCGATCTTGATCCTCCTCCTGCTGCCGCCGATCACCCTGCTCTGGCACTTCTTGGGACGGATGGGAATCCCTGTGAAGGCGACCGACAAGATGCTCCTCGGGTTTGTGCTCACCACGCTGACCATGGCGATCATGGCGGTGGCCGGCTACCGGGCGGGAATTCATGGCCGGGTGTCGATCCATTGGGAGGTGGTTCCCTATGTGATGATTACCACGGCCGAAGTCTGCATCTCGGTCGTGGGCTTGGAACTGGCCTTCACCGCGGCGCCCCCGTCGATGAAGAGTTTCGTGACCGCTTGCTGGTTCTTGACCGTGTTCTTCGGTGGCATACTGAACAGCCAGGTCACGCCGCTTTACGAACGGCTCTCGCCGGGGAACTACTTCGGCCTGTTCGCCTTGGTGATGATCCCCGTGACGTTGGCATTTGTCGTGATCGCGCGGCGATTCAATCGGACGGTAGCGCGGTTGGAGCGGGAGAAGGTGGAGTAGGCATGCAACGTATTGAGTCAGTGGATGATCCTCGGATCGCCGCGTATCGGAACCTGCGGGACAGGACGCTGCGCGGGGAGTGCATCTTTATTGCCGACGGAGAGCTTGTCGCCGAGCGGC
>JBDKTH010000452.1:0-3724 GCA_039680305.1 Thermoguttaceae bacterium
TCCGTATCCGGCAACGGCGAAGGCCCAGCGTGAGGCGATGGACGGCTGGATCGGTCCAGTGGCCAAGTGGCGACGGGCGCTCAAGCAGGGGGACGTCAGCGTCGGGGAGGCGTTGCGTACGGAAGTCGCTTCCGCCAGCGACCCGCAGGAGATTTACGCCCTGGGCCTCGTGCTCATGAACGGTAGCCGACCGCGATCCGCCGACCCGAAGGGCTCTCAGCTGGTGAGCCTGGCGCTGATCGACGCCTTGAATGCCTGCGGCAAGCCGTGGGCGGTCGAGCAACTGGCCTGGCTCGCTGTCGAGCATCCCACGCTTGACGTGCGCAACACGGCCGCCGACGCCCTGAAGAACCATCCCAGGCTGTCGTACGTTCCCTGGCTCATCTCGCACATGCAGTCGCCCGTCTCCGGCGGCGTCGTCCTGAGCCCGCAGGGAGCTTCGGGAGTCACGATCATGCAGACGTTCGAACGGGAAGGGTTCGATGCGGTCTATCGAAATACAGGGGTGCAGTACTACTTCTCGGAAGCACCGCGAGCCAACATTCCTCCCCAGACACGAAAGTACGATGCCAACGCCCAGCGTGTCGCGCATAAGTCGTGGCGACATGCGCAAAATTACGCGGCCGCTGCGGAGGAGCGGGTCGAACAGTTCAACGCGACCGTCAAGGATCTGAACGAGCGGATCGCCTACGCGCTGAGTCGCGCCACTGGCGAAAAACTGGATCCCGATCCGATCGCCTGTCAGCGCTGGTGGATGAAGTACTTCTGCAAGTACTACGAGCTGGAGCCAACGCTTCCCGACCCCTCGACCGTCGCCATCACAGGCTATAAATACCCCTACGACTATGAGCAATCTCCCGAGGGAAAAAAACCGGTGGTCGAGCGAGGGCGAACCTACGGTCTCCCGGAGTCAGCCCTCCTAGCGACAGGCCACGGAGCCTGCTTCCCCCATGACACGAAAGTCTGGACGCAAACCGGCGTGGTGAAGATCAGCGAGCTCAAGCCCGGCGACCGCGTCCTCTCCCAAGAGCCGTTCTCTGGCGAGATCTCCTACCAGGCGGTGCTGCGAGTGACCCGGCGCAAGCCGATGCCGAGGCTTGAGATCGGCGTGGGCGGTGAAACCATCCGCACGACGCGCGGCCATCCGTTCTGGGTCTGCGGCGAGGGATGGAAGATGGCCAAGGAGTTGGCTGTGGGGATGTGGCTGCACAGCACCGACGGGCCCGTCCGGATCGAAAGCCTCCGCGAGCTTCCCGCCGCCCGTCCTTGGAACGAGCAGCCCGACGCAGTGCCGGGCCAGGACCTGTCGTACAACCTGATCCTGGAGGCGTGTCACACCTACTTCGTCGGTCAGCAGCGAATTCTGGTCTACGACAACACCTTCAACCCCTTCGACGGCCCGGTGCCTGCCGTCCCCGGGCTCACCGCGCCGTAGCCCGTCACCGGGCGTCGCCCTCCACCTTACCCCCGCGTCCTGAGCCGCGTCAATCGGCGATTCGCTCAAGGACTTGCATCTCCCCCCATCCGTGAACTACACTCGAAGCCGTTGGTCCTACACCCCGGCCGTCCCAACCGGCCGCCCGGCCTTCCTGCGTCCCCTTCAAGCCTCTGCGAGACAAGACGATGAACACCCTGGCCAAGATGCTGTGCGTCGCTGTGGTTCTTTCGACCTGGAGTGGACTGGCGGCCAGTCTGCCGGCGGCCGAGGTGGCCAGGAACGACCAGGCGATCCGCGAAGTCCAGACCGGGCAGCGCAAGGAGGCCCACGCCGCATGGTGGGGATTTAGCGCCGAGGAATCGACCGCGGCCCTCCAGGCGGCGATCAACTCCGGCGTGGAGAAGCTCATCGTCGACAAGATGCCCAGCCCCTGGATCGTCGACAAGATCCAACTGGCCAGCAATCAAGAGATCTTCTTCGAGCCGGGCGTGGTGGTCGAGGCCAAGAAGGGAGCGTTCCACGGCAAAGCCGACGCCCTGTTCAGCGCCTGGGACAAGACGAACATCAAGCTCATCGGCCCCGGGGCCACGCTCCGGATGCAACGGGAAGACTACGACAGCGCGGCCTACACCCACGCCGAGTGGCGACACGTGCTCAACTTCCACGGTTGCACCAAGGTGACCGTCCTCGGCCTGACCTTGTCCGACAGCGGCGGCGACGGGATCTACCTGGGCACCGGCCGCGGCAACTCGACCAACCGCGACGTGGTCATCCGCGACGTGGTCTGCGACCGCAACTACCGTCAGGGGATCAGCGTAATCACGGCCGAAAACCTCCTGATCGAGAACTGCGTGCTCAAGAACACCAAGGGCACGCCGCCGGCCGCGGGGATCGACTTCGAGCCCAACCTTCCGCGCGAGCGATTGGTCAACTGCGTGATGCGCAAGTGCGTCATGGAAGACAACCAGGGCTATGCGTTCCATCTCTACGCCCGGCCCCTGGACGGCACGTCGGCGCCGATGTCGATCCGCGTCGAAGACTGCATCACCCGGGGCACCAACGCCCGATCGGTCAGCGTGATCACCAGTTGCGGCAAGGCCGGGCCGGTCAAGGGCCTGGTCGAATTCGTCAACTGCCGCTTCGAGGACGCCGGCAAGGCGGCCATCACCGTTGGCTCCAAGCCGACCACGGGCGCCAAGGTGCGGTTCGTCAACTGCACCCTGGCCGATCCGTCCGACAAACCGACTCCCGCCTCCCCGATCATGTTCAGCACCAGCAAGGACGACCTGGAAAGCGTGGGCGGCGTGGAATTCGACCATTGCACGATCTGTGAGCGGGTCGACCGGCCCGTGATGAAGTACGACGACATCGTGGGCGCCCGCCTCCGCGACATCACCGGCACCCTCATCGTTGAGCGCGGCGGCCAGCGCACCGTCCACACGCTCACCCCCCTGCTCCTCAATCAGTGGATCCCCTTTGATCCGGTCCTCGAGATCGCGCCGGTGGACCTCCAACGCGTTCGCTTGGAACCGATTGCCGCGGCAGCCCCGGCCGCACGCAAGCTTCCCGGCCACCGCGTGCGAGGCGAGGGCACCTATCTACTCTATGCCACCAGCGGCGACGCCGTCTCCGTGCGTGTCAAGTACCAGGCCCTGGGCCGATACGAAGGCAAGACGATGCCGGTGCGCGTGTTTAATCCGGCGGGCAAGGAGGTCGTGCGGTTCTCGGTCCCGTTCAAACAAGAGGCCGAGGGCAAGTTCACGGCCGACCAGACCGGCCTGTTCACGCTCGTCTGCCAGCCCGACCACGTCACCGCGCAGGTCAGTTCCAGCACTCACCCCGTCTGCCTGGCCGGCAACAGCCGAGGTCAGCTCCATCTGCTAGGCACCACGGGCGACTTCTACTTCTACGTCCCGGCCGACGCTGGCCAGTTCGGCCTGCGGTTCAAGGGCGAAGGCGAGGGCGAGCGGGTCTCGGCCGCCGTGTTCGACGCGACCGGCAAGTGCGTCTGGGAGCAGCCGAACATCGCCACCAGCCAGTCGTTCCGCATGGAGCGTACATCGGCCACCCAAGGCGAAGTCTGGCACTTCCGCCTGAGCCGCCCGACAATCGGCGTCCTCGAAGACACCCACGTCGAAATCCGCGGCCTGCCCCCCGTCCTCGGCTTCACCGCCGACAGCGTGTTGCGTCCCGTCCCGGGCGCGAAGTAAGAACGCGTTCCCACAACGCATGCCGGTGTGGCACACGGTCAACGACTCAGAGCCGGTTCCAACTTTCGTCCGCCCA
>JBDKTH010000370.1:0-4875 GCA_039680305.1 Thermoguttaceae bacterium
CCAGGGGCGAAGGCGGTGTGACTCGTCGGGGGCCGCTGGCGTCACGCCGTTGCTTTTGCGGGCGAGGCCACTCGCTCAAGCATCGGCTCCACTGGCACCATCGAACGCAACGAGCTTGCAGCCGACATCGACTCGTGGCCGCCCGTGAGGCCTAGCCGATCGATGAGGTTCTCGGGAAGCGAACTAACCTGGCAACACGTACACAAGGTAACATCCCGCATCAGGGCTGCCCCGATCCTGTCGATCCTGCCCCACACTGGCCGGGAGATCGGATCTGGCCAACGGGACGGCGGCTCAACGGCAACGACCGCGTTGGTAGCGTTCACGCCAAGCCATGGCCAGAAACACGATGAAAGACGCCCCGGAGCCGATTACGAGCAACCAGATCCACTTTGGGATCATGGAGCCCGTGTAGAGAACGTCAATCGCATTAAACAGCATTGATACTGGAACCAGCGATATCGAAAGCAGAAATGCCCAGGCGGAAATGAGGAGACCGAGGCCCGCGGGGCACCCGGATTTGCACTTCCCGTCAGGTTCGCGTTCGTCTGATTCCGGCATTACTCTCGAAGTCCCCAACGGGACCGCTTCGGTGACGCCTGCACGGGCGTTCGGCGCAGCACCTAGACCAGATTGGCGGGTGGCTCTCAGAGGCACTAGTCCGAAAGTGAGAAGGAAATGGCGGGCCTCGCAAGCTCGGCCCGCCCTACTGCCAACCGCCTGGCGCGTACCGCCACCCGTTTACTTCTGCTGGCTCATCTCGCGGAGCATCTTCAACTGTTCGGGCGTCAGCACCTGAAGACTTTCCTTGGCCATGTCCTGTTCCAGGCCCCAGAGCTTCTCCTGGGTCCGCTCGCGGACCTTCTGGAGCCCCTCTTTCTGCTTCTCGGAGACTTGCAGCTGATCAAGGATCTGGGGATTGTTCAGAGCCGTGGGCACGGCCATGCGGAAGGCGATCTGATTGAGTTCGTCCAACTGCTTCTCAGTGAGCACGCCTTCGAGTTTCTGGCGGAGCGTTTCCACCCGCTGGGCCGCACGGCGCTGGGCCTCGCCCAACTTCTGCTGGCGTTCTTCCGGAGCCGTTTCGCGCAGGGCCTGGAGTTCCTGCTGCGACTGCTGGGTGTAGTTCTGGCTGAGCTGCTCAATCTGGTCCTTTTGCTTCTGGTCCAGTTTCAGTTCCTGCTGGATTTGCTCCATGCCCAACAGATAATAGCTGGGCACGCTGGGAAACGCCGGTTCGGCCTGCTGGATGGCCGACCCGCGCGGCCCGGCCGGGCTCTGGGAGGCGGGCGGCGCTTTGGGGGCCCGAGGAGCCGGTTGCTGCGCCGAGGCGAAATAGGCCAGCGGCATCGCGCCAACGACGAGCGCCGCCACCATGAGTTTTCCGATTCGCGACATTACACACTTTCCTTTCTCGAGAGGGCTTGCGGAGGCCCAAGGATACGTTTCACTGAGAGTATTCTACCGGCGAACAAGGGCGAGAAAGCCGATTTCTTGCGGTTGTTTCGGCTCCCCGTGTGGATCGGGAAAAACCGCGAACTCGCCTTCCGGAGTATTCCTAGGGCCCGTTCAGAAATAACTTGGACAATTGACCTACCGTCAGTCTGTCGGGCCAGCAACGCCGGTCGCCTGGGCCACCAGGAGGGGACGAGTGGCTATTCTCCGTTGCCCGACCGGCCAAGTCAACCCGTCCCCACAGGCCAAGGCCAATGACCGGCCGCGTTTAACGGGTCTTGGAAAACTCGATCTTGTCGATCGCGAACTTCGCCCCCGGCCGATTGGCCGGATCAATCCGCAACGTGGTCACCAAGCCGCGCCACTGGGGCGACTGGCCCAGATCGACCACGTAGTCGTGGAACTGGCCGTCGCCAATCACCTCCAGCCGAACGCAGTTCGACTCGCTCACTTGGGAATCGGTCGTGGCCCAGTAGATCTGGCCCAGGTCCTTCGTGTCGCTGCGCATGCGGATCTTCACGTACCGGGTGGTTTCCGCGTCGATCTGGAGGCCCGAGGTCTGGAGGATCGGGTCGGGGCCCACCGACTGGCCGACCAACAGCCCGTCCTTGACCTCCGACGCAATGCTGCCGAGCGACCAGCCTTCCAGCTTGCCGTCGGTGTCGAATTGCCAGGCGCTCTTGGCCGGCTCCATCGGCAGGTCGTACGGGCCGAGGCCGAGATCCTTGGGGACCAGGTTGGGCGGATAGTCGCCCGGTTCGCAGAACGTCGCGCGGATTTGGTCGAGATAATCGAACCCGCATTCGGTGAACGGCTCGATGTAGCTGCCTTCCCCCCATTCGTTCCACGGCCCCAGGGCGATGATCCGTTTGCCGTTCTGGTCGGCATAGGTCTTCGCCTCGCGGCAGAGTTGCCCGAACAGCTCGGGCGTCCGGCCATGGATCACCATCGCCTTGCTGTGGTGCCACGGCTCCGACGACCAGCCCGTGTCAACGATCGGCTGATACGACAGGCCCGAAGCCCGTTGGTCCTCGATTTTCCACAGTTCCGGGCCGACCTTGACCACGTCCGCAAAGGGCAGGCGACGTTTGCCCGCCTGGCGAACCGCCAGCTCAAAGCCATGATACGAAGTCATCGCCTCATACCCTTCCGACTTGAGCATCTCACATTCGGCGGGCGAGTGGTGCGCCGACATGGCCGCAAAGTAGATCCCCTTGAGGCCCGCCTTGCGGGCCATCTCCTGCGACATCGCATAGAGCTTCGTCGCTTCCTCGGTGCCGCCCACGTCGCGACGGATGTTCGACGGGGCCCAAATGTAGACCACCGGCCGCCCGTCGATCTGATAGTACTCGGGAGTCTTGAAGTAGTTGTCGATCCAGTACTGGGTCACTTTGCGCCAATCCTCGGCCGAATGCGTGTTCGGCGGGTTGTGATTGGCCCACATCACGCACCACTTCAGGTACTTCTTGTACTTCGCCTTGGCGTAGGCCTCGTGGACCCAATGCTCAAGATGCCGGTTCTCCTTGCACCAGTACCAGTCGACCATGAAGAAGTTGATCCCGTGCTCCACGGCCCACTTGATCTGCCAGTCGGCGATTTCCGGATTGGCCTCGTCGTACCAGCCGAGGATCGGCTTGCGGTCGGGATAGTCGAAGATCGGACGCCAGCGGTCCATCGTCGACCAGCCGGGGAAGTAATAGATGCCGATGTCGTACTTGCTCTTCACCGGGCGCGGCTCGGGCACGTACGAGGCCTTGGCCACCGCCGGCATCGGGGTGAACTCCAGACCGGCCTTGGCCACCGCCGGTTCGAGCCCCGCCCCTTCGAGTTTCACCGTCAGTTCGACCTTGCCCGGCTCGGTCGACTCGATCGACCAAGCCACCTGCTGCGGCACATAGCGGGTCAGGCGTTCGATCTTCTGCTGAGCCGAGCCGACGATTTTTACCCCCGCCGGCACGGTCAAAGTGGCCACCAGATCCTTGGCCGTATCGCCGCCCAGGTTGCGGATTGCACAGATCACTGGCGCTGGCCGGCCCGTCCGGTTGACGCCTTCGGCCTTGCCAAAGTAGGTCACGTCGAGCTCCGCTGGGCCCGTGGGCCGCGAGCCAAGCTCGATCGATTCGATCGCCACCTCGGCCCCCTCGACGTCCGTCGGCTGCACGCCGACAAACAGGATCTGTCCGGCCCAGGTCTTCAGGTTCGCCATGTCGAGCGTGTAGTTGTGCAGCTTGCCGTCGGCACGCAAGGGGAACGTCATCTCTTCCGTGCCGAACTTCGCGCTGGAGGCACAGAACACCCGGCCGGTCGAGCCGGTCTTGGCCGCCATGCGCACGCAGAGGTACGGGTTCTCGACCGCCTTGAGGTTCAAAAGCGGGCTGATCAGCTTTGGGGCCGTCCCCTGGGCCTTCACTCGCAGGAACCCATTCTGCACCACCGGAGCCGAGGCTTCCTGCCAAGCTCGCCAGCCCTTCCAGCCGGCTTGCGAGTCCCACCGCTTGGCCGACGAGGCCACCGTGGGCCGGTCAACAATCCGGATCGACTCGATGGCAAACGAGCCGTCGGACGGCGGATCGAGCCGCAGCCGAATGATCTTCTTGGCCGCTTGCCAGAACGGATTCAGCCGATAGACCTGGAATTCGCCCCCCGGCTGTGCAACGAAATCCTCCTGCTTCTCCTGGCTGAACCCGCCGAACTTCC
Organism: Thermoguttaceae bacterium; assembly: GCA_039680305.1. Classification (GTDB taxonomy): domain Bacteria; phylum Planctomycetota; class Planctomycetia; order Pirellulales; family Thermoguttaceae; genus JBDKTH01. The sequence goes on from JBDKTH010000370.1 coordinate 4,153, forward strand.
CTTGGAGCGTCTCGGTCCAGAAGAGCTGGCACGCGCCGCCCTTGGTGGCCTTCATCTTGATCTCAAGACATTGCGTGGCCGCGGCCGGGATCTCGAACGAAGGGCTGAAAATGATCGGATCCGAGCCGGTCGAGCGTCCCTGGAGAACGCCGCCCTTGACGGTCAGGTCGGCGATCTGCCCCCCCAGGGTCCAGCCCTGGAGGTCGTCGGCAAACCGCCACTGCTTGACGACCTTCTCCTCCGCCCGGCCGACGGCCGGTGCGGCGGCTACCACACTCACCAGGACAGCCAGGAGCAAACTCCCGTGGTTCACGCGACGTAGCATCATTGGTCCCTTACGTTTGAGGCTTCAAGAATCCGTGGTGTCTCATGCTGCGACGGCCCCAATCTTCAATATATCTTGCCCATTATGGTTATGCGGGGCCCCATTTGCCAGTCCCACAGCAAGCAGCGGGGGGGCTCGCACCACCGCAACCCTTCTGTCTTTCATCGGAACGTCAAGTTATGATCTAGAAGAATCCTGAACCTAGCACTACAACGCTAAGCCTGGGTCAGAGGAAGGGAACAATCACCATGGAGAAGAAATGCAGAGATGAGAACCACGAAAGACACGAAAGGGAAGACCGCAGAAGACTAGATCGAGAAAAACCGTCAGCCACGAATGGCACTACCGCTTGAGGCGCAAGAAGTTAGAACAAGGGGCTCCCTGCGCCGCGGGACGAA
>JBDKTH010000348.1:0-2123 GCA_039680305.1 Thermoguttaceae bacterium
CGGCAAACGCTAGTCAAGATCCGGCGGGCCTCGCACGCTCGGCACCGCCCTCCTTGGTCCCTGTAGAGAATCCCACGAGGGCATCACGATGTCGGACGCACCGAAGGATCAAGCAGAGAAGAAGATCATTATCGACGAGGACTGGAAGACCCGGGTTGAGGCGGAAAAGGAGCAGCTCAAAGACCAGAAGGAGCCGCCGACCGGTTCGCCGCAAGGCGGGGCCGAGCAGGAGCCGCCGCTTCCGCCAGCCTCCCTGTCGGCGCTGATCACCTCCCTGGGCATGCAGGCAATGATGGCCCTGGGACTGGTGGCGGCCACCGAATCCGGCCCGCCCAAGCCACGCCTGAACGAAGCTCGCCATCTGATCGACCTTCTGGGCGTGCTGGAAGAAAAGACCGCCGGCAATCGCACGCCCGAAGAGACTGCCCTGCTCGATCAACTCCTGCACGAGTTGCGCATGGGCTACGTCGCCGTGCAGCAACGCCCATAGTAGCAGGCACGCTCCGCCGTGCCGTTCGCTTACCGTTGATGCGGTGTCTCAGGCACCCAGCGCGAAATCCCGCCCCGCGGTGTCTGCCAGCGGCAGCAGCCGATGGCAACGGCGGAAGGAAAGAGGGGGCAAACGGCACGACGGATCAAGAAACGAACAAGGGACGCCGCATGCGGCGTCCCTTGTTCTGCTTCGCAATTGTCTCAAAAGTCCATGCCCGACCCGGACGATAGTCGCGGGCGCGTCCTGGCCCAACATTCAATCCGTTATGACTTGCATTCCAACCGGGTGACACAAACCGGGAGGATGTCCAAAACATTTGCCGGATCGGGCATGGAGCTGATTGCCTAGTCGGTGAGTTGATCGAACAAGCGACGGAAACGCGGCATACTTGCTTCGAGGTACTTGCGCAACACGGGTGGATTCCACAGTTCGATGCACACGCCGGCGCCGATGACCATCACTTCGCCGCCGGATTCCACAGCGAGAAACTCGCGGAACCCTTCGGGGAGCAAGAGTCGTCCCCTTCCGGCTAAAGTGACCGGCACGTGCCGGGTCGACAACAACCGTCCGAGCCGTTGCACCTGGGCGATCCGCCCTTCGAGCTTGCCGGCCCGCATCTTCTGCTGAATCAGTTGCACTCCCTCGTTCAGCTTCGTCTGCCAGATCTTGGCGCTCCAGAGGCTCAAGCACCCGGCCCGTTCTTTGGCCAGGATGCAGTCGGTCGACTCGGCCGTAAGGAGATCCCCCAGCTCACTCGGGACCGAGAGCCGATAGCGTTCGTCCAGCGTGCGGCTGTATTCGCCGAGGATGAATTGCTGCGTATCGGCCATTCGTGGCCCTGGATTGCTAGGCGGTCCTACGTGTCGAGGCGTCCATACCGGGTCACCAGATCCGCTCCGTCTTGGAATGGGCTGCTTTCCCACAATCACCGCTCCGCAGTGATCAGTTTTGGGCAGTCATTCCACAGTTCTGAGTGTAGCGACTTTTTAACGCTTGGCAACTAGGGGCCCCGGAATTCCAGAAGATTTTTTCCGTCCGGCAAAAACGGCACCGTCCCGGCAATCGAAAGAACCGACGCAACTGATAGCATCGCTCCGCGGCATGCCACCCAATGCCGCTTCGCGGCTTAGCCGCGGCACTCGTGCCGCGAGCACTACGGACCGCAAGCGACGGGTTCAATAGCAGAGACCAGCTTACTCGAAGTCCTGCACGCCCTCGTCGCCGAGGGTCGACTTGCGGCGCAGGATGTGATGATAATGCTGAGCGAAGCGGTGCGCTTCGTCACGCACGTATTGCAGAAGCCGCAGGGCAAAGCTGTGCCGACTCAGGCGCAACGGCTCGTCGGCGTGCGGCAGAAAGACTTCTTCTTCCCGTTTGGCAAGTGAGAGGACCGTGGGCGGCTCAATTTCAAGGACAGAGAACGCGGCCATGGCCGCATGAAGCTGGCCTTTGCCGCCGTCGATCAACAGGACGTCGGGGAATGCCTGCCCCTCGTCGTTGAGCCGCTGGAATCGCCGGGCAACGACCTCGTGGATGCTGGCGAAATCGTCGACTCCTTGCACATTGCGGATCCGGAAACGCTTGTAGCCCGGCTTGAACGGCATGCCGTCGATGAACTGCACCAGGCTGG
>JBDKTH010001357.1:0-5227 GCA_039680305.1 Thermoguttaceae bacterium
GGCCCGGGAATTGGGCATCATGGAGCTCGACTCACGCGGGATGTGGGTCGAGCGACCGCTGGCCGAGGCCGAGCGGGCCTCGCCGGTCGAGGCGTCCCTGCCGCCGCCGGTCCCGCAGCAGTGGCTCCAGGAGCTGGAAAAGCCGGCACCGACCGGGCCGAGGCAGGGCGAGACGGCCTCACCCGCGTCAGCGCCGCTCCCACTCGACCGGCCCGCATCCGACCGTCCTGGTTTTCCCTCCGTGTCTGCCCCCGAGGTCCCCGCCCGCAAATCCCTGAGTGCCGAGGGTCCCAAAACCGCCAGCGTTTGGTTAGAATAGGCGGAAGGGCATTCCCCTCCCAACCGGGGCGATCATCCCAAGTCCAAGCCGGGGCGTGTCGCCCCGAAAGCCGGGCCGAGACGGTCCGGTTCGGCGAATGGGAAGAGCTCCGAGCGTGGCTACTCATCGTTCTCCAACAGCGGATGTCGTCATGGCAACCCCGGACCAAAAAGAGCCGTCGTTGGTGTTCGGCGCGTTGAAAGACGAACCGTTCGATGCGGTCGACTTGCCCCAGCGGAGCCGATGGCGCACCTGGCTATTGCGTCTGGTTTTACTCCTCCTCGTGCTCGGCGCGGCCGCGGCCGGCGGCGTGAAGCTCGTCAACGGCCTCCATCGCGAACAAGCCGGACCGACGATGACCCACACGGTCCAGCGCGGCGACTTGCGTGTGACCGTCATCGAAAGCGGCAGCCTGGAAAGCGCGGAGAACGTCGACATCAAGTGCGAAGTGGCCGGCGGCAGCAAGATCCTCTGGGTCATCGACGATGGCAAGGAAGTCGAGAAGGGCGCGGAACTGATGCGGCTCGACACCTCCAAACTGGACGAGGATCTGAGCCAGCAGAAGATCACCTACGAGAAGGCCCGGGCGTCGCAGATCCAGGCGGAAAAGGACTACGCCGTGGCCAAGATCGCCGTCCAGGAATACGTCGAAGGGACCTTCCGCAAGGAACTCCAGGACCTGGAGTCCAAGGTCACCGTGGCCATGGAGAACTTGCGCAACGCGGAGAACAGTTTGCAGCATGCGCAGCGGATGCTCCGCAAGGGTTACATCAGCCAGTTGCAGTTGGAGACGCAGCAGTTCGCCGTGGAGCGGTCGAAGCTCGACCTGGGGACGGCGAAGACCGCCCGAGACGTGCTGGAGCGGTTCACTCGGGCCAAGATGGTCCAGGACCTGGAGAGCAAACGCGACGCGGCCGAGGCGAAGATGAGATCGGAGAAGGCGGCCCTCGAACTGGAGGAGATGAAGCTCAAACGGAAGGAATCGCAGATCGCCAAATGCACGATCCGGGCCCCGAAGGCCGGCATGGTGATCTACGCCAGTGTTCCCTTCTGGAGAGACGATGCGCAGATCAAGCAGGGAACCCAGGTCAACGATCAACAAACCGTCCTGCTCTTGCCCGACCTGAGCAAGATGCAGGCCAAGGTTCGTGTCCACGAGTCGAAGGTTGCGCAGGTCCGTCCCGGCATGCCGGCCGTGCTCCGCATCCAAGACCGCAAGTTCGAGGGATCGGTGCTGTCGGTGGCCAATCAGCCCGCGCAGGAGGGGTGGCTCTCCGAACGCGTCAAGAAATTCGAGACGATCGTGCGCATCGACGGCAAGTCCAAGGATCTCCGTCCCGGCCTAACCGCCGAAGTCGAAATCCTCGTCAACCACCTCAAGGACATCCTTTCGGTCCCGGTGGCGGCCGTGTGCGAGCATGAGGGGAAGTTCCTCTGCTATGTCAAGAAGGGCGACACGCTGGAGAAGCGTGTCGTGGTCCCCGGCATCAGCAACGACAAGTCTGTGGAAATCAAGAGCGGACTTGCGGCCGGCGACGAGGTCAGCCTCACTCCAGTGTCGCGATTGGGCGAGGCGGGGAAACCGTCGGCGAAGCCTAAGTCGGAGGAGCAAAAGCCCGAGCAGAAACGCGAGGAAAAGCCGCAAGCCCCGGCCAAGCAGTGATGTTCCGATCGCTCCTCCAGAAACTCCGGCTCGGTATCGGCAGCCTGCTGCTGCACAAGCTGCGGTCGGCCCTCGCCGTGCTGGGAATCCTCATCGGCGTGACCGCCGTGATCTGGTTGGTGGCCATGGGGGAAGGGGTCAGCGACCAGGCCCAGCAGCAGATCAAGGACCTGGGGGCGACGAACATCATCGTGCGATCCCTTCGGCCGGCCTACGAACCGATGCGCAGCGATGGCAATTTCTGCCTCCAATACGGCCTGCTCCGGGAGGACTACGACCGCATTGTGGCCAATATCCCGGCGATCCAGCAGGCCGTGCCCATGCGGGAGGTCAGCAGCGAGGTTTCCAGCGGGGGCCGAATCCTCGACGCCAAACTCATCGGCTGCACGCCCCAGTACTTCACGCTCAATCATCTCCAGATCGCCCGGGGGCGGTTCTTGACAGACAACGATTTTCGCGAGGTGAACAACGTGGCCGTGCTGGGCCACAAGACCGCCCTGACCCTCTTCTCCTACGAGGATCCGATCGGGAAGACTGTCCAAATCAAGGGCGACTTCTATCTGGTCGTCGGCCAGACAGCCGAGCGCGTTCCCTCGGCAGCGATCGGCGGCAGCCTGGAAGCCAGACAGTATGACTCCGATGTCTACATCCCATTGGCCACGTTTCGCGCGCGGATCGGCGATATCGTGTCCACGCTCCGCTCCGGCAGTTACCAGAGGGAAGAAGTTCAACTCAGCCAGATCACCGTCACGGTGCGCGAGTTGAACGAAGTCGATGAGACGGCCGGCATTATCCGGACGCTGCTGGAAAAGTACCACAAGACGGTCGACTATGCGGTGGTCGTGCCCAAGGAACTCTTGCGCCAGGCGGAGATGCTCCGCGCGATGTTCAACGTCCTGTTGGTGCTGATCGCGGGAATCTCGCTGCTGGTGGGCGGGATCGGAATTATGAACATCATGCTCGCCACGGTCACCGAACGGACCCGCGAGATCGGCATCCGTCGGGCGTTGGGGGCCACACGCGGCGACATCATCCAACAGTTCCTCTCGGAAACCGTAGTCCTCTCCGGCCTGGGAGGGCTCTTGGGTGTCGGAGGAGGGTTCTTGTGCCAGCCGGCCGTGACGGGGAGTCGCTGGCTCCTGAAGCAGGTCGTTCCCGACCTGATGACCGCGCTGCCGTCGAACCTGCAGAACCTCGAACCGCGGATCGCTCCCTGGTCGGTCGTCGTGGCGTTGGGGATCTCCGTGGCTGTGGGGGTGTTGTTCGGGCTGTATCCGGCCCGGCGGGCCGCAAACATGGACCCGATCGAGGCGTTGCGTCATGAGTGAGCCAATCGTCGACGCCGCCGCGCCCGCCCGTGGCCTGATCGCCCAGGTCGTCGACCTCACCAAGGTCTATCGCCTGGGCGGCAAGGTGCTGGTTCGCGCGCTGCGCGGCCTGTCGTTGGACTTCCACCAGGGCGACTTCGTGGCGATCATGGGGGCCTCCGGCTCGGGCAAAAGCACGCTGCTGAACCTTCTAGGCTGCCTCGACCGGCCCACGGCCGGCCAGTATCTCCTGGCAGGCCACGACGTCTCCCGCTTGGACGACGAGGCCCTTTCTCATATCCGCAACCGCTACCTCGGGTTTATCTTCCAGTCGTACAACCTGATCCCGCAGCTGACCGTGGTCGAGAACATCCGAGTGCCGCTGAGCTACCGGCGCGGGACGGGGACGGCCAGCCGGGACGAATGTCTTCGCCTCGCCCGACTCGTAGGGTTGGGGGAACGGCTGCATCACCGGCCCTCGGAACTCTCCGGCGGCCAGCAGCAACGGGTGGCGATCGCCCGCTCGCTGGTCAACAACCCGCGGTTGATCCTGGCCGACGAGCCGACCGGCAATCTCGACTCGGTAACGGGCCGCGAGATCATGGATCTGCTGGTTGCGTTGAACCAGGCGGGCCGGACGATCATCATGGTCACCCATGAACCGGCGATTGCCGCCCATGCTCATCGCACGATCCGCCTCCGCGATGGGCAGATCGAAGAGATCATCGAGAATCGCCCCGGGGGGCCGTTGTCGGGCTAGTCAGGGCCTTACTGGTTCCAGCCGTCCTTCTTGCGTCCGCTGCGGCGTTTTTCGGCCAGGGTCAGTTGGTCTTTGATCGTCGTAATTCGCATCTTGATCGCAAGCCGCGTGAGCAGGGCGATCTTGTCGGTGCCGAGCTTGGTCATCGCACGCCACTTGTGGTTGTCGACGGTGCTGGGCGAGAGCTTCAGAATCAACGCCGCCTCCTTGACCGTGCAACCCAGACTGACGAGTCGAACAACTTCTCTTTCGCGAGGTGTGAGATCAATCCGCATGGCGATTTCCGCAAGCTCCAGAGAGGCTCAACGTCCTGTTGTTCTCCGTATTCTAACACCCGCGAAAGAGGAACGGAAGATTCTTGACTCTGAATTGTTCGGGAGATGGTATGCCTCCAGCACCCCCAGCAGGCACGTCGCGTATCCAGGCCAGCGGCACGACGAGGACGCCTTCCCGCCCCCTCAAACCTGCAAGTTGTTTCAGGCCGGTGCTTATTTCGACTTCAACTCCAGCGTGACCGGCTCCATGCCTCGTTTAACGTCGACCGTAAACCCCGAGGTTTTCGGATCCGCGTACTTCGGCGGCACAACCCACTGGATCTTGATAGCGCCGGGCGCTGTGGGGCCCGAGAGGGGCATCGCATTGCTTCCGGCCGGGACGGTCGAGGCATCGACCTGCTGGCCGGAGGAACGGATCTTCGACACGGTCACCGTGTGCGTGCCGACGACGGCGCCGTCGCCGGGAGTAAAGGTGGTCAAGGTGAACTGCCCCGAGGCATCGGTGGTCCCCGTGGCCGGGCGGTCGCCGTTCTGCGGCGCGAATCCCACCGCCGCGTCTTCGACGGGCTTGCCGTCGAGGGTAACGATTCCGCGGACTTTAACCATCGCTGGTCCATTGGAGCCGCAACCGGCAATAAGCACGAGGATCGGCAGTAATGCTATGACTCGCTTCTGCATGAATACCCTTTTGTGTCTCGTGGATCAGCCTGGATCCGTGGCCGGCCGCCTATCGTCCTTGCCTTCCAGGAACTGGTGTCCTGTGCTCGCTCGCTTCGCCGGGGGCCATGTTCGAAACCATCGTCGCTGAGGAGGAACTGGGCCACGCCCGGATGCTGCGCTGCGATTTGAGGCCGAATTCCGTGTTCCGGGCAAGCCAGAAACGACGCGAGACTCGAGCGATTG
>JBDKTH010001235.1:0-1741 GCA_039680305.1 Thermoguttaceae bacterium
GACACGGCCGACAGCACGTGGTTCGACGAGGATCTGCCCGAGATCGCCCGGAGCAACAATCTGAACCTCATCGGCGCCAACTGGACCGTTCCCCAGCAGCCGATCTGGTCCGGCTACGGCCATACCCGGATCATCCGCCGCACCGGCGAGGTGGTCGCCCGGGCGAAAGACGATCTGGCCAACGGGATCGTCTACGCGGATCTGCCGATCCCTACTCCCAAGGCCAAGCAGTAAGCCCCTTGACAAGCCCGCGCACGGCAACGAGACTCAGCTTGGTCGCGCCACTGTGCTGGGGGCCCGGTGGCCACGGCAAAGACAAGGACCTCGGTAGCCGTCTGCGGACACAAAATGCTTGCCTCGGGAGTTGGCCTGTGAAGCGTGCGAATATCGTAACGACGAGTCTTCTGGGGCTCCTCACCCTGATCCTGGCGGCGCCGGCCGAAGCCCAGTGGGCGCAGTTTCGCGGGCCGACGGGCGACGGGCTGGCCCCGGCGGCCCATCCGCCCCTGCGCTGGAGCGAGACCGAGAACATTCGCTGGAAGACGGCCATCGCCGGACGCGGTCGCTCCTCGCCGGTCGTGCTGGACGGGCGGATCTGGTTGACCCGGGCCGTGGAACGCGGCGTGACGCGGGCTCGCATCGAATCGGACGATTCCGCGCTGGCCGAGCATGTGTCGCTCGGCGCGGTCTGTCTCGACAGCGAGGACGGCAAGATCCTCTGGGAGGTGACGCTCTACGAGGTGGACAAGCCGCCGCACGTCCACTGGCTCAACAGTTGGGCCACGCCCACGCCGGTGGTCGAGCCGGGCCGATTGTATTGCGATTTCGGCACCTACGGCACGGCCTGCCTCGACAGCCAGACCGGCAAGGTGCTTTGGAAGCGACAGTTGCCGGTGGACCATCAGGTGGGGCCCGGCAGTTCGCCCATGCTCTACAAGGATTTGCTGATCCTCGTGCGCGACGGACGCGATGCCCAGTATGTGGTGGCCCTGGATAAGAAGACGGGCGAGGTCGCCTGGAAGACCGGCCGGCCGAAGCTGGAGACGACGGTCGGAAACTTCAAGAAATCGTTTTCCACGCCGCTGGTGATCCAGTCCGACGGCCGGACCCAGATGGTGATCCCCGGGGCGGAATGGGTCGTCTCCTACGATCCGGCCACGGGGAAGGAGCTTTGGCGCGTGCGGCACGGCAAAGGGTTTTCGCTCGCCTCGCGTCCTGTCTTCGGGCATGGGCTGGTCTACATCACCACCGGCGCGTCGCCGCCGAATCTCGTGGCGATCCGCGTCGATGGCCAGGGCGACGTCAGCGAGACGCACGTCGCCTGGCGGTCCAAAGCCCAGATCCCGCTTATGTCGTCGCCGATCCTGGTCGGCAGCGAACTCTACTTCGTCTCCGACGCGGGAATCGCCTCGTGTGTCGATGCGTCGAGCGGCAAGCTCCACTGGCGGAACCGGTTGGGTGGCAAGTATCTCGCCTCGCCGACCTATGCCGACGGCCGGCTGTATTTCTTCAACGACGAAGGGAAGGCCACCGTCCTCCTCGCCAGCAAGACGTTCGAGCAACTCGCCGAGAACACGCTTCCCGGGCCCGTGGTCGCCTCCCCGGCGTTTGTCGAGCGGGCGATCTTTCTGCGTACCGACAGCCATCTCTATCGGATCGAGTCGGCCGGCTCCGGCCTCGGCGGCGCGCAACGACCGATGCTGATTGTCAACGAGGACAACGACCACTATTTCAAGCAAAA
>JBDKTH010000423.1:0-1988 GCA_039680305.1 Thermoguttaceae bacterium
ACCAATCGATCTTGTCGCGATCATGGTTTGGAGCGTTGTTCTCAAGATGAGTTGGAAACGCACCGCAGTGCCGCTTGTCGCTCCGTCAGACAAGCGGACTCTTGCCCATCAACTAACTCTAGAAGCCCTTGCGGTCCGGTCAATCGTTACAAAGGCTGGTATCTTGCGGGCCATGGAGTTCGAGGCCATTCTCATCTCATCGTTAGCCGATGATCAACGAAGTCCCGTGGCCGCTGAACGCTCTTTTGACTTGGCCGATCAAGGCGAACAACACTTGCGAAACTGTCCAGCAACTGTTTTCAATCGTGCCACCCGATGGACGCGGATCGCGTGGACTACTGGATCGGCGATCCATGACTCAATCGCTCTGAACTGACGTTTGATTCAGCCCTGCGCGGCTGCTGGGATCGCGCCGCCGACAGGATGTTTCGCCCCTGTTGCCATCGGGTTAAGGATGGCTGCCCCTTTGGGAGTTGATGGAGCGTCGTCGTCTCGATCAGGTACACGCTGCAAGACGGATCGGACTGTGACCGTAAAGCCCGTCACAGAAAACAAAAAGCGAGGATGGTCTTCCTCAAGGCAAGACGACTCCTGCAAGAACCGCTTCGACGATCTGCTCGTACTTGGTCCAATCTCTCGCGCGAAACTGACGCGGATGCATGTTCTGTTTTCGAATGGGCGATCGAGTGCGTGTGTGCAACTGCGGAGTGGCTCTCCGATCCGTCTGAACTACCAGACAAATTGTGTGGCCATGTCGATCGCAGGTCAGAATGTCGCACTTGCCGATGATCGCCGTTTCCGCCCTTTTTGCCGCTAAAGGTCAGGGCAGCATGCTGCATTGTCCGAGCCATCGCGGGGCCAATAATGCGCCCATGTTTTAGCGTTGGAGGAGACGCCAATGGATAGAAGATGGAAATGGCACGCATCGTTGGCCGGGATTATGATCTTGGGGCTCGCGAGCTTGGGGCGAACTGCACCAGAGGCCGAGCGGGGCATGGTCGATCTGCGGCAAGTTAAGCCGAAGTGGGAGGTCGGCGACCAATGGGTCGTGGAGACTCGCACCTTTCCGATCCAGACACGTCGCGAACCAACGGGCTTGACGCGGGGCCGGCCGGTTCCGTGGCAGTTCACGGTCCAACAGGAAGAAAAGTTGATCGACGATTGCTATCGCGTAGAAGTCCGATGCCTCCTGGAAGGTGCCCCGCAGCCGGTGACCGTGCTTTGGATTGACAAGAAATCCGGAGCGTTGCGCCAGGTGCAAACCCAGTTCCCATCGGCCGACGGTTTTCGGACGGTCACCGAAAGCTATGACTCGGCCGGGGCCCAGCCCTCGCCCGTGTTGAGCATGCTCACCGCGCTACCCGTCGACCTGCCGGCCTTTCAAGGAAACGAGGCCAAGGGGCTGGAAAAGTACGGCTATGAGTCGAGGATCGGTCCTGCGGGCGTCAAGAATCCGGGCGAACTCGGGTTTGCTTTTGAGGTGGAGCAAGAGGTCGCCCAGCCCGGGGCCGAGCAAGTGAAGGGGCTGCTTGAGGAGGACTTCGCCAAGAATCTCGCCGAGCGTCCCGTGGTGGAGGTGCGTTTGAAGGGCGTGGACCGCCAAGTTCGTCAACTCTGGCAAGCGGGTCTGCCGTGGCCCGTCTACACGGACAACGGCACCACGGTCGCCCGTCTGGTGAAAGTCAAGCCGGTCAAGGCACGGCCCAATGCCGAGTGAGGACAAACGATCATGAGAGCAGGTTGCCTGGTATGGACGGTTGGCATCACGCTGGTGTCTGCGACAACGGCGTGGGGAGCCGGCGATGAGGGGTGGGCCCGCACCAAACCGTGGTCAGGCTACTGGTGGCCGAAAGCCTCGGGACACATCCTCGGGCCCTTGGGCAAGTATGATCAACTGACGGGCAAAGCCTCGGTGCAGTGGGAACGCCAGAACAGTCCGTCTGGCGCAGGCATGCCGTACTGGGCCGGATTCTGCCACGGCTGGGCAT
>JBDKTH010000294.1:0-1503 GCA_039680305.1 Thermoguttaceae bacterium
CATGGCCATATCCGCCCCTTGGTCGACCACATCAAGCCGGCTCTAGACAAGGCGCAACACTCCCACCCCGAACTGCACGGCGAAGCCTTGGTCCCAGCGGCCATCGAGGCCAACGTCTGGCAAGCGATCGAGGATGTGCTCAACCAGAGCCCGGTCGTGCGTCAACGGGCGAAGGACCACAAGCTGAAGGTCGTCGGCGCGATCTACGAGATCGAGAACGGCTCGGTGAAGTGGCTTGGAGAACACCCCAAGACGCCTCAGCTTCTGGCCCAGCCGGCTGCGACACAACACTAGACAGGCGCGAGTGTAAGAGAAACCCCTTTCGGGCCCCGGCAAGCGTGCTGGGGCCCGTTGCTTGCGCACTGCGACATTCATGTGAAGCGAACGGCCTCACGTCGGCGCTCGGATCGCCTCGAGCGCGGCGAGAACCGCTTCATCGTGCCCGTCGACGTCAACACTCTTCCAGACCTTGCGGACCACGCCCTCGGCGTCGATCAGGAACGTGGAACGCTGGATGCCCATCGACTTCTTGCCAAAACGGACCTTTTCCCGCCAGGCCCCGTACTTCTCGGCCACCTTGTGGGCCGTGTCGGCCAGAAGCGGGAAGTTCAGCTGGAACTTGTCGCGAAACTTCTCATGACTTGCCACGTCATCCGGGCTGACGCCGAGGAGCTGCGCGCCCATCTCGGCAAGCGTCGTTTTGCGATCGCGAAACGCACACGCTTCCCGCGTGCAGCCCGGGGTATCGTCGCGCGGATAGAAGTACAAGACCACCGGCTGGCCGCGCAGGTCGCTTAGCTTGACCTTGCTGCCGTCGTCGGCCGGAAGGGTGAAGTTGGGGGCCTTTTGACCCGCTTCAATCCAATCGCTCATGGGTGCCTCCGGTTGTTGGCGTGCCTGGTACGACTGCGTGAATTATAGACGCGAGGCTGACCAATCAAGCGGAAGCGTGATGGTGATCGTTGTCCAGCACCGCGAGCGGAGTGTCCTATTCAGGACCGGGCGACAAGCATCCCGATCGCACCCCACGCGCGAACTACAGTACACCCCCTTCCTCCCCGGGCAAATCGAGTTTACAATACAGGTGGGTATCCTTTGTGGATCAATGAGTTCCCAGGTGAGGGCAAGAGAGGATCACTGTGCAGAAGAGTTCCGACGCTCCCGAAACAGCCTCTGCGACATCGAACAACCGAGCACTGCAACGAGCTCTGTTGGCCGCGCGAATCGCTGAAGAAAACCGCGGCCGCAATATCGTCGTGCTCGATCTTCGCGGTCAGACCGAGATCTTTGACTTCTTTGTGGTCGTCTCCGGCACCAGCCGGCGCCAACTCCATGCGATTAGCGAAGAGATCGATCGGGCCATGGAGCAAGAGTTGGGAGATCGGCGGCTAGGAATCGAAGGCTACGAGGAAAGCCGCTGGATCTTGCTCGACTATGGCGATGTGGTGATCCACCTGTTTGAGCCCGAGACCAGTGCCTATTACGCCCTGGAAGACAGCTGGG
>JBDKTH010001160.1:0-10275 GCA_039680305.1 Thermoguttaceae bacterium
TGTGTCACGATCCGTTCAACCCACCGATCGCAACGAGCTACGACGACGTGAACATGCTCGGGCAAGATCGAGCACGCGAAGATCCGGTAGTTGTGCTCGGCCACGGCGGCCGCAAACCCCTGAGCGACCGCCAGGGCTTGGTGACCGTCGAAGTGGACGGGCGGATACTTGAGGGCCGTCTTGGCCGCTTGCCGCAGCGTTCGGTCGTGCGGCTTGGCGGCCAGGGAGCGACGGGTCTCGACTTTGGTGGCGTGGCCGAAGCGAAAAAGTTCCCACGAGCCGACGAAGTCGGACCATGAGCCGCGTGGGTCGTTGGGAAGCCAGAACCCGTACGCCGTGAAAATGGCATGGTACGCTCGGATCATCGTCTGCCCCGTTGTGTCCGGTGATGATGGAAGCGTCGAAGAGAGCCCAGCACAAGTGCTGGGGCTAAACGAGAGTACGTGGAGATCGACAGCCGTTTAGCCCCGGCACTCGTGCTGGGCGCGATTATGGTAGCACGCACGAATATGAGTGGCAAGCACCCCCACGCCGGGGCTAACCGGAAGTTTGATGGAGACCGTATGGGCGCCAAGCACAAGTGCTGGGCTAAACGGGCCAGCTGGCCACCACAGCGAACTGAGTAAGCATCCCCACTGACAGCGGGATTCACGACCGGAGCGTCTTGACCAAAGGGCCGCGATCGTTGATCATGAAGAGTCGGCAGCATGCGGTACGCGGCACGTCGCGTATCTTCTGCATTCATCATTCATCCTTCCGCATTCATCATTTCCATGCCCTCGCCCATTCCCGGCATCGCCCCGCCTGAACTGAGTGAAGTCACGTCCATGGTCGTTTGGCCCTCGATCGGGTCGCTGCCGCTGGGGCGGTTGGTCGGACGGCTGGCCAATTCGCAACTCGGCGTGGGGCCGTTCCGGCTGGGACGCCTGGCCGCCGGCGTCACGATCCCGTTGACACTGGTCGCCTTTGCCTGGCAGTTCATCCCGCTGTTTGCACGGCGGTATCGCTTGACCAATCGCCGGGTGATCATCGTGCGAGGCCTGTTGGCGCCACACGACGGCCAGTCGGTCGGTCTGGACGAGTTCGACGCGATCCGCGTGGAGGCCCAGCCTGGGCAAGACTGGCTGCACTGCGGGGAACTGGTCTTTCTGCGAGAGGGGACCGAGGTCTTGCGGCTCTCCGGCGTGTCACGGCCGGCCGTCTTCCGCGAGGTCTGTCTGAAAGCCCGGCTGGCCCTGGTCAGCGTGCGTCAGGTGCTCGAGGCGCAGGCCGCGGCCCCGTGCCACGCGTGAACTCTCAACACCGGGCAAGTTTCAAGCAGATGCGGGCAGCAAGCTCGTTTCGGTCGAGGGCATCGGGTGCAGCCGGTGCTTGATCAACTGGTCTGGAAGAACAAGCACTGGCAAAATGCCAGTGGCACCCGACAGCCCTAGCGGGTAATGGTCGCCGGGTAGATCGGCACCTGGCCGCCTGGCTGCGATTGGGAGGAGTCGGCCGCGGGAGTCTCTGCCTGGTCCAAGGACGGCAGACGGCGCACGCTCCCTTTCCCACTGCCGGTCGCCTTGGGGTGCGCGGACGCGCCCGACGGGCTGGATGCGGCGGGACGAGCGACGGGAACCAACATCCCTAAGGCGGGCTCTGGAGTGGCCGCCACCGGTTGCGGGACGGGAGCCTCCGGCTTCGCCGCGGCCGGCTCGTCAGACGCCGCAGGCTTCGTGACCGCCGGCTTCTTGGGCGAGGCGGTCGCAGGCTTCGTGACGGCCGGCTTCTTGGGCGACGCCTTCGGCGCGACCACCGACGCCACGGGACGCGAAGGCGCCGGCGCGGTCTCGCGAGCCGAAGCAAGGCGGCAGACGCCGTCCGTGCAGATGTAGCCTGGGTGAGGGTCGGCCGAGGTGGTTGGCGCCGGTTTCGCTTCTGCGGGTTTCGCGGTCTGATCGGCCTGGGGAGGCTGATGCGATACGGCAACCATGTCCCACACGACCGGGTAGCGTACGGTGTTAAACCCGATACCTACCGCCAAAGCAATCACGACTCCGAGCGATGCCACAAGCCTCGGCATAGCCTTCTCTCTCACACGGTGTTGCGGTCACGTAAACGTCTCTGGAAACCATACACCAAGTCAACCGCCCGGCAAGCAAGTTGACCGCCCGCGGAACCGAATTGTGGCTGGCGCCAGACAACGGCGTCGTTTACGGAGAGTTTAATGAATGCAGAAGGAGGAATGCAGAATGACAAATGCATGCTGCCTACTGCCTGATGCAGCAGCCGGAGGGGCAGGCGTCGGGAGAGGGGCCGTGGGGGCCGAGGGAGAGACGGGGGGCTTGGGAGTCGATGCGCTCGAGGATCAGTTCGCGGATCATCTGGACGAAGCGGGGGTGGTTGCCAACCACGCGGGCACGGACCATGTTGATGCCGAGTTCGTCGCAGAGGCTGCCGGCTTCCAGGTCCAGATCGTAGAGGACCTCCATGTGCTCGCTCAAGTAGCCGATCGGCACGACGACGACGTCTTGGATCGCCTCGGCCTGGTGAAGCTGGGCGATGCGGTCTTTGAGGTCCGGTTCGAGCCACGGTTGCGACGGCGGACCGCTGCGGCTCTGGTAGACCAGTTGCCACTGGCCGCGTCCCGCCCGTTGGGCCACCAGGCGGCAGGCCTCGTGGAGTTGCTCTTCGTAGGGGCTGACGTCGGCCATCGACCGGGGAATACTATGGGCAGTAAAGAGGAGGGGCACGGCGTCGCGGCGTTCGGCCGGCACCTGCTCCAAAGCGGCCGCGAGGTGGTCGGCCATCGGCTCAATGAAGCCCGGGTGATTGTAGAAGAGCCGGAGCTTGTCGATCTGCGGTGCCTCGGGGCCGACCTCCTGGCACGCCCGCTGAAGGTCTTCCTGGTATTGGCGGCAGCCGGAATAGGAGCCAAAGGCCGAGGTGACAAAGGCCAGCGCGTGCTGGATGCCGTCGTCGGCCATCTGCTGGATCGCTTCGGGCAGGAGGGGATGCCAGTTGCGGTTTCCCCAGTAGACGGGCAGCTGCGGTCCGTGCGTGTTGAGTTCCTGGACCAGGGCGACCAGCAGGGCCCGGTTCTGGGGGGTGAGCGGGCTCTCACCACCGAAGAGGTAGTAGTGTTCGGCCACCTCCAACATCCGCTCGTGGGGGACGTTCTTGCCACGCAAGACGTTTTCGAGGAACGGCAGAACGTCGTCGGGCTTTTCCGGGCCCCCAAAAGAGACCAACAGCACGGCGTCGTAGGGTTGGCTCACGCGACAGGCTCCCCTTTGTTTAGCCGGTCGCTTGCGACCGGAGGAAGGCAACTCCGGGGACAGCGTCCCAGGAACACTTCAGGCCGATGAGCGAAAAAAGGCGGCAGGCGGAAAGGGACCTAAATCGTATCCCTACTTTCCGCCAACCGCCTTACCAGAAGCGACCCCGACGGGACTCGAACCCGTGCTGCAGGCTTGAAAGGCCTGTGTCCTAACCACTAGACGACGGGGCCCCAAGACAATTGCGACCAGCGAACCGGAAGCAATGATGCCAAGACTACTTTGTATACCCGTCAACAGGGCAAGCCGTCAAGGGGGCAAATCCTCAAGCGGCCCCAATGCATGCCCCAAAGCTCGGTCGGCATCCAAAGATAGCAGTGAGCAATGCGTGAACGCGATCAGGGGGGAACAGCCGCAGCAAGTCCAACCAGCGGATGACTTACTGCTCCGGCGTCTCGGCAGCGTCGGCCGGACCGGTCGGCTTGTTCGCGGCAGCCGCTTCATTGCGGCGGATCGCGTCGAAGACTTCACGGCGGTGGACCGGCACTTCCTTCGGGGCTTCCACCCCGAGACGGACCTTGTCCCCTCGAATCTCAACGACGACAATCGTGATATCGTCGTTGATCACAATACTCTCATTTTTTTTCCGCGATAGTACCAGCATCCTATTGTTCCTTCGCCTCCTGCCAGGGCTAGCCCCAAAGGACTCCCTGCCATGAGAGATTGCGCACCGGAACCGTGTTTATTTCAACATACGCTGGCGACAAACGGCCGTCAAGGAAACTTGGGCAAGGGAGCTAAAATTCCTCCCACCTCCGCTAGCCCTTCCTCGCACAACCGGCACATCCCGACACCCCCCTCCTTCTAGTGCTGCCTACCAAGACTTCCAGGCTACCGAGCAATAGAACATAAGTCCTTTCCTTAAAAACGGTTGCGTCTCTTCCCCTAGTCAAGACGCTTGGGCTGTTCGCGGCACTCACCGCTCTTCGGCAGCCCGCTCCGCTCATCGAGACCATTCCTTTAACGATCGCCTCTGCCCTCGGAAGTGGCGATCGCGGCTAGAATCGTCTCTCACCTTATTACGTTTCAATAGCCCGGTGTGGTTCATGGCGAACTGAGATTGGCGACGACTTGTCGGCGCGGCCTGGCACGGCGATCGGCGAGGGCGAGCGACGGTGAACGATCAGCGAGAGACTACTGCTTGACATAAACGGCGTTGGACTTGATGATCAACAGAACCAACAGGTTCGCTTCGTAAGGATTGTTCTTCTCTTGTGGCCCTGCACGTCATTCCTATAATTCAGAGGCCTTCGACCGCTTGCGAAGTCCAACCAGTGGAAAGGCGACATGAGTACGCGATTGGAAAACATGATTAGCGGTGTTGCCGGCTGGGTTCGCAACATCGCCGTCGCCGTCGTCACCGTGGCCGACGCGCTGCGGGTCACGGTGCGCTATTGGATCCGGACGTACGACCCGAAGCGGAAGACCTACACCGAGCTTTACGAGTATCCCGAATTGCCGACCACGGTATCGGGTCGCTACCGTGGCTTTCACCGATACGACCTGACAACGTGCATCGCCTGCGAGCGTTGCGCCCGCGACTGCCCGGTCAACTGCATCTACATTGGCAAGGAGAAGGTTGAGGGGCGCAAGGGCTTTCGGGTGACGGCATTTGTCATCGACTATACCAAGTGCATGTTCTGCGGCCTCTGCACCGAGTCGTGCCCGGAAGACTGCATCTTCATGGGCTCGACGCATGATCTGAGCTGCTACAGCCGCGACGGATGCATCGTCGATTTCTCGCGCCTGCCGCTGGAAATCGCCTGGGGCCAGGCCACGTTGAACCCGACAGCCGTCGCCCAATCGAAACTAATCACGCGACCGGTCCATGAAGGACCGCACTAAACGTCTCATGTCCCCAACCATGGAAAGGGGGCCCCATGTCTCAGCAACAACTCCCCACCCGACGCAAAACCTTCACCGTTCAGCAAGCCAATGCCACGCTGCCCCTGGTCCGGGCGATCGTCAGCGATCTGGTCCAGCTGGCCAAGGAAGTCTTTGATCGCCGGCGTCGCCTGACCCTGCTGTTCGAAGGCCGGCGGCGCGACGCTTCCGCCGGCCCTTACGGCGAAGAACTCGCCCAGATCGAAGAAGGGCTCGATCGGGACACCCTCCAGCTGCAGGAGTACATCGAGGAGTTGGAGCAGGTAGGCGTGGAGCTAAAAAGCGCCACCGAAGGCCTCGTCGATTTTCCGGCGATCCTGGAGGACCGCGAGGTCTATCTCTGCTGGAAGCTCGGTGAGCCGGAGGTCGGCTACTGGCACGAACTGGAGGAGGGCTACCAAGGGCGGCACCCCTTACCCCCCTCGCGGATTCCCAGCGGCCGGCCCTCGACCTCCTGAGGACCCTCGCGGTCGGCGCCCTCTGTAACGATCCTGCGATCCTTGCGACCCCAAGCGCCCCCGTTGCGCGCGACCGGGGCAGTCTTGGCACCCTAATCCCAGGCCATGGGTTAGATTAGGATATAACCAAGTTTCGCGTCGCAGGGGCCTAGCGGTGCGGAGGACGTCCCCTGATCGAGATCAAGCACAAAACGACCGGTGCAGTGCTCAAGCAGATCGAGGCCCTGTCCCTTGTCGGCGCCGACCTGACCGGGGCGTGTCTGGCGGGCGCCAGCCTTCGGCGGCTGGTGCTGTCGCGTGCGCATCTCCAGAACGCGGATCTTGAAGAGGCCGACCTCGCCTTTGCCATGCTCGATCGGGCCACGCTCGCCCAGGCCAATCTCGGCCGGGCGTCGCTGATCGCCGCGGCCCTGATGGGCGCGGACCTGACGCAGGCCAGGCTGAACGACGCCAATCTACACAACGCCAACCTCTTCCAGGCGGCGCTGGATGGGACCCAACTGCAGCGAGCCGATCTGACGGGCACCGATCTTCGCGAGACGATCCTCCGCGGAGTCGACCTGACCGAGGCGATCTTCGATCGCCACACCCTCTGGCCCGACGGCTTTGATCCGCTGGCCTACGGTGCCCGGCTCAAGGATCCTGACCGCCAACCCGTGGCGTCCCGCTAGTGCGGTTGGAAGGCTCGCTTATCGTGGGCCTTCATCCGTATCCTCCCTGTTCGCAAGGGATTAGACGCGATCCTTGCGGCAGCCCTTCGGTTTGACCGAACGACTGGTCCGCTCCTCTGGTGTCCGCGCCCCACCCTACCGCAGTCCTTCGAAACTGTCGGATAGGGTTGCAAATAAAGCGGCATGCGCTAAAATGGGTGCTTTCGACGTCGAGTGCGGATACCCTCCTATGACACCCACGTCCCTTGTAGCCTACTTGGCTCTCTTTGCCACGGTTGGCTTCGCATTCTTGTTCGTCTCGCTCCTCTTGGGACGGTTTTTGCGTCCCAACCTTCCGACTGCGCAGAAGCGGGAGATCTACGAATGCGGTGAACCGGCGGTCGGCTCGAGCTATGTGCAGTTCGACCTGCGGTTTTATGTGGTCGCGCTGTTGTTCATCATCTTCGACGTGGAAGTGGCGTTCTTCTTTCCCTGGGCCGTGGTCTTCGGCAAGGCGACGCAGTTGACCGATCCCCGGATGCCCAAGGCGGTCGCCACGGCCCAAGCGGGAGATGGTCCGGCGGTGGCGCTAGCCCCGGTGACGGAACAGAAGCTGCGCGAGCTTGGCGTGACCAGGCCCACCGTTCCCGCCCCGACGGCGGATGTCGAGGAAAACAAGCGTCAGATCGAGACCTGCGCCAATAAGCTGGCCCTGACGGCCATTGCCGATATTGCCGTGTTCTTCGCCGTGCTGCTGGTTGGTTTCGCCTATGTGTGGTATCGCGGCGATCTCGACTGGGTTCGCGCGGTGGGCCCTCCGCGAACTGGTGAGTTTGCCCAGGCCGAAGAGCCGGTCATCGGCACGGGAACCCGATAAGAGAGTCTGTCATGAATCCCTCGGCCATCCTTGAACGCCTGCAGCGACGGTTCGGCGCGAAGATCACCGGGAGCAACCTGGAAGCGATCGATCCGTGGATTGAAGTGGCCGTCGAGGCACTGCCCGAGGTCTGCGGTTACCTGCGCGACGACGCGGAGTTGAAGTTCAACTTCCTCCACTGCATCAGCGGCGTCGACTACTGCGAGCCCGATCCGAAGAAGGCCGCCAAGGTCGAGTGGCAGCCACACCTGGAGGTCCTCTATCACCTGTCGAGCCTGGTCCATCGGCATCGGCTGGTGGTCAAGGTGATCCTGCCCCGCTGGAAAGACGGCGTCGAGGGGCAGTTGCCCGAGGTGACCACGGTCAGCGGCCTCTGGAGCACGGCCGATTGGCACGAGCGCGAGGTCTACGACTTGAGCGGCGTGCGGTTCCTGGGCCATCCGGATTTTCGTCGCATCCTGTGCCCGGAAGATTGGGCCGGCCATCCGCTGCGCAAGGACTATCAGATGCCGTTGGAATACCACGGGATCCGGGGGAGATAAGCGATGGGAATGGAACGCGTCGACCCCAGCCTGGTCGAATTCGACGTCCGCACGGACGAGATGCTGGTCAACATGGGCCCGCAGCATCCGAGCACCCACGGCGTGCTCCGCCTCGTCCTGCGCACCGACGGCGAGATCGTCAGCGAAGTCACGCCGCACATCGGCTATCTGCACCGCTCGGCCGAAAAGATCGGCGAGAACGTCTCCACGCGTCAATGGATCCCCTATACCGACCGCATGGACTACCTGGCCGGGATGAACATGAATCTCGGCTGGGCCATGACGGTCGAGAAGCTCCTGAAGCTCGAAGTGACGGAAAAGGCCCAGTGCCTGCGGGTGATCATGGCCGAGTTGGGCCGGATCGCCAGCCACCTGGTGGCCGCGGGCTGCTATGGGCTCGACCTGGGCAGCTTCACCCCGTTCACTTACTGCTTCCGCGAACGCGAGCGGATTCTCGACCTGTACGAGGCGGTCTGCGGCGCGCGGTTGACGTATAGCTACATCACCGTGGGCGGCGTGACGGCCGACATTCCCCGCGGCTGGTGCGAGCAGTGCGAAGCCTTTTTGGACCAGTTCGAGAAGGACGTCGTTCCCGAGTTGCATGCCATCCTGACGAGCAATGCGATTTTCATCCACCGCACGGTCCGGACCGGGGTGCTGTCGGCGGAAAAGGCGATCAGCTACGGCTGCACCGGGCCGGTGCTCCGCGGCAGCGGCGTCGACTGGGACCTCCGGCGCGACGGCGAACCGTGCTATACGAAGCTCTACGAGCCGTACGAGTTCGACGTGATCGCTCCGATCGACGGGCATTACCGCAACGAGCAGGCCTACCCCGCGGTCCCGCCGGAAGCGGTGATCGGCGACTCGTGGCATCGGTTCTTCGTGCGGATGATCGAGGTCGTGCAGTCGATCCGGATCATCCGGCAAGCGATCGCCCGCTACCGGAAAGCCAGTGGCACGGTCGGCGAGCCGATGCGCATGACCCAGAAGCTTCCCAAGGGCGAGGCCTACCTGGAGACCGAGGCCCCCAAGGGTCAGATGGGGTTCATGGTCATCGGCGACGGCTCGACGATCCCCTGGCGGGTCCGTGCCCGCAGCAGCAGCTTCTGCAACCTGTCGGTGCTCGGCGACATTTGTCGCGGCTGCCTGATCGCCGACATCCCCGCCGTCGCCGGCTCCTTGGATATCGTTTTAGGTGAAATCGACAGATAGGGAAGAGGGGAGAGAAAAGAGGGGAGAGTGGAGAGAGTTCTGCGGCAGGGCATTAGTCATTGGTCATTTGCGTATTCGTCATTCCTTAGTCCTTAATCCTTCCGAAAAGCCGTGGCCGAATACCTCGCAGCGTTCCTGAATCCGTCTTGGCAGTGGGTTGCCTACCTGGCCGTGGCCCTGGTCCAGTGCGGCATCCTGTTCACGGTGATGCTGATTGCCGCGGCCGCGTTCACGTGGCTGGAGCGGAAGGTGTCGGCCCGCATCCAGGACCGGCTGGGGCCGACGCGCACCGGCGGGCGGTTCGGCTGGCTGCAGGCGCCGGCCGACGGGCTGAAGCTGTTGATGAAGGAAGACCTGGTGCCCAAGGACGCCGACGCGTTGCTGTTCCGCCTGGCGCCCTACATCAGCTTCTGCGCCTCGTTTGCCGTCTACGTCGCCCTGCCCTTTGCCAACGGCTGGGTGGCCCAGCAGCTCAACACGGCGGCGTTTCTGATTCTTGCCATTGCCGGGCTGGAGGTTTTTGGCGTGATCCTGGGCGGCTACGCCTCGGGCTCGAAGTGGGCCCTGTTCGGCGCGATGCGGGAAGCGGCGCAGGTCGTCAGCTACGAAGTCCCCTTCGGCATGTGCGTGGTGATCCCGGTCCTGGTGGCCGGCACCATGGACCTGGTCACGATCGGCAACATGCAGGCCGGCTGGGCCACGAACTGGTTCCTGTTCCACGACCCCTTCCTGTTTGTCACCTTCTGGATCTACGTGACCTGCGCGGTGGCGAGCGTCAATCGAGCCCCGTTCGACCTGGCCGAGGCGGAAAGCGAACTGGTGGCCGGCTTCCTGACCGAATACTCGGGCTTCCGCTGGAGCGTGTTCTTCATGGCCGAATACGGCTCGATGACCGCGGTCAGCGGCATGGCGGCGATCCTCTTCCTCGGCGGCTGGAACGGTCCGGTCCCGGTGGCCCACCTGCTCGGCCTGACGCCCGACAACGGCCCGGTGCTGGCCTGGCTCGGGAACCTCCTGGGCGCGGCCAACTTCGTGGTGAAGGCGGTCCTCGGCGTGACCGTGATGATGTGGCTCCGCTGGACCCTGCCGCGAATCAGGATCGATCAGGTGATGACGATCTGTTTGAAATACTGCATTCCGCTGGCCGCGATGATGCTCATCGGGGCCGTGGTGTGGACCCACGCCCTCCCGGGCGGTCTGTTCTTGCCCACGCCCGTGCTGGGGACGTTTCAGGAAGCGAAGCAGCAGCAATCCGAGCCGGGGCGTGCTGACACGGCTCTTAGGGAGACGAACACGGGGACGGCAGTAGCCGTGCTGCCCCCTGCCAGTAGCACG
>JBDKTH010001148.1:0-5861 GCA_039680305.1 Thermoguttaceae bacterium
GGGTCTTTTCCAAGCCGGCCAGATCGAGCGAACAGGCGATCACCTGCCCTTGCCCGAGCGGCTTGACCGCCACCAGCCCCGGCTCGACGAGCGTCTGCCAGCCGTCGCCGCTGAGTGTGGAGAATTCTTTCCACTGCTTCAGATACAGATCACCATCGCTCAGTCCAGCCAGCAAGGGATGCGACGTGAGGCGTCCGATGAACAGCTTCTGAGCCTTCTGCTGCAAGCCGAACGCCTCAGCGGCCGGGCTTCCAGGAAGCAAGACCACCGTAGCCCCGCGCGATGCGGCGGCCGCAAGCTCCGCTTGCCGCTGGCCGTCCAGCGGCTCGCGGCCCACGACGATTCGCATCGCGCCGGCCGCAGGAAACTCCTTGGCCGTGATGCCGAACTGGCCCAAGAAAGCCTTGGCCGACGCGCCCACGTAGGCCCAAGCGACATCGGCCGTCTTGACGCGTCGTCCGTAGCAGTTCAAGAGATTGTCGACCAGGCGCGTGGCGACCGGATCGACGCCGTAGCGCGAGGTCACGTCGAGCTGGCACACCACCACGCGCCCGCGGCCAAGCTGGGCTTCCATCAGCGGCGAATCGACCAGATCGAAGCCGCATTCCAGGATTGGCACGAAGGGGGCGTAGTGCGGCTTGCGGTAGACGTAGGTCGCCACCACGCCGCGGTTGCCCCACTTGAAGTAACGCTTCGGCCAGGCGTGCTGCGTTTCCGGGGCGGCCTCGGGGTACGGCTCCACCAGATCGCTCGCTCCGCGGAAGTCGCACAGATCCTCGGCCGCCAAGCCGGCCAGGAGCGGATGCTTCTCCTCGGCCAAGAACGCTTGTCGTGTCGACTGCTCGCGAAGCTCCAGCCCGAACACGTCGGCGGCGGTCTGCTCGAAGACCACCAGGTTCAGCCCCTCGGCCACGGCCCGGTCGAGCCCGGCCTGTTTGGCCAGCGTCTCAAACGCCTTTCCATAAGCCTTCTTGCCGACCACAACCAGATCGGCCGCGGCCAGGCGGCTTGACGCCTCCAGCGGCTCGGCCGCCACGCCCGCGTGGGCCAACAGCCGGATCGTTTCGCCCGCCGGATCGTAGACCAGCACGCGTCCGGCCGCAGGCTTTTGCGTCGTGCGCGGAAAGACCTCCAGGGTCAACTGCTCGGGCAGGAAGTGTTTTGCCGTCTCCTCGGGCGTCACGGCCAGCCGGAATCGCTGCCGTGTCTCCACCTTGGGAGCCACGAACTCTACCGGCACCATGGTCACCCGGCCCGCCTGGGCCACGGCCTCCAGTTCCCCCGACGCCTGGGCCTTTCCCGCCGCATCCTCCAGACGCCACCGCACCCGGCACGGCAGATCGCGCGTCAGGTCGTTCAACAGGACGATCTGCTTGCGCACCGTCTCGCCGGCAAAGAAGCTGTGATCCTACGAAGGCCAGTCCTCCCCGGGCCCGGCGATGTAGAGATCCGTATCGTTGAAGTACCGGGCCAACGCCTGCATCACGGGGAGCGGCCGGTCTTGATCGTCTTTGAAGTCCCAATTCACCGCGTTAAAAATGATCCCCGACACGCCGTAGGTGCGCCAGGCGCGGAGCGAGCGGCTGGCGAAGATCGACTTGACTTCCTGGTAGCCCGGATGATGGCTGATCTCGTCGCGCGTGCGATTGCAGAGAGGCTTGCGCCCGTTTTCGTAGCGGTCGAACAGTTCGGGCGTCAGCAGCCCGTAGGCCCGGCGTCCGAGGAACTTGGCCGACAACTCGTCAAACAGCGGCTCGCCCGCATACACGACGCTCAGCGGGAATTGCCGGGGCCGGAACCAGTAGGGGATCAGCATCAGGCAATGCTCGGCGGCGATCAGTGGGAACGGCCGCTTGGCCGCCCAGCGCGACGGCCACTCCTCGCGTTCCTGCAAGGGGCACGTCGGGCCCAGGTAGCCGTTGAGCGTGAACATCGCGCCGAAGTTGCCGCAGGCATGGTGATAGAGCGGCCGCGGGTCGATCTGCCGGGCGATCCGCTCGGCTTCCAGCGAATAGCGTTCTTTCGTCAAGAACGCCTTGTCGTCGGGCTTGTACGAGCCGTCGATCTTCGTCGGCGCATGATACCAGTGATAGCCGGCCAGGTTGAAGTTCATAAACCACATGCCGATCGACGGATGATTGCCGTAGCGGCGAATGTGCTTGTCGATCCGGCGCCGATACAGTTC
Organism: Thermoguttaceae bacterium; assembly: GCA_039680305.1. GTDB lineage: Bacteria > Planctomycetota > Planctomycetia > Pirellulales > Thermoguttaceae > JBDKTH01. The sequence continues at coordinate 2,186 of JBDKTH010001148.1, forward strand.
GGCCACGCCCGGCTCGAAGATCCGGTCTTTCAGTTGCTCGGCGGCCGGCAGTACGGGAATCGCCACAATCCCCTGCCGGTCGGCGTAGTCGAGGATTTTTTCGAACAGTTCGCCCCGGTAAGGCGTGCCCAGATACCAGGTGTGACTGACCGGACCGGCCAGTTCCATCGCGTTCATCCCAGCCGCCTTGAGCTCGCGAACCCGGTCGAACTGGTCGCCCCAGGCCGTGTCGATCTGGTGCCCACGCAGATGCGTCGGCTTGCCGTTCAGCAGGATCTCGCTGCCGCGCACGGTCATCTCGCGGAAGCCGAAACGATAGACCGGCGACTCGTCGACCACCTGGCCGCCTACCTTCAGTCTCGCCTGGAGACGATAAAGGAATGGATCGTCGTAGGTCCAAAGGTGGGCGTTGTTCCAGGCGAATGTCTCCTCGACTCGCTGCGTCTGGGCGGAAAGCTCACGGCGCGAGCGGTCGGCCGGCTTCAGGCGGCAGGGGTAGCTAAAAACCCTGCCTGTCATAGCGTCGTTGTCCGGCGTCACCTCGATTTCCATCCGGGCGTCGGCGGCTGCCGTCGCGTGCCAGAGATCGCAGGAGAAGCGGATCTTGCCCGCGGCAACCTGCGGCTGGACGACCACGTCGTGAATAAAGCTCTGTGGCAACACTCGCAACGACACGTTGCCGTAGATCCCAGCCTGGGCCAGGTCGCCCGCCCGGTGCACGGCGACCACCAGCGTGTTCGGCTTGCCCTCGGTCAAGAGCGGCCCGACGTCATAGGCCTCGCCTTCCCACGCCGGGAGCCGGCCGAGCAGCTGGCCATTCCAAAAAACTTCGCCCAGCCCATCGACGCCGTCGATCTGGAGAAACACGGCCTTTTGGCCCCAGGCCGGGTCGGTCTGGATCGAGCGCAGGTGATAGACGCTCGGCAACTCGGCGACCGGCCGCTTGCCCCAGCGGCCGCGCACCGGCTGACCGTCCGACCCGCGGGTCGGGCCGGTCGTGGCCCAATAGCCGGGCACCTGGGTCCGTCCCCAGCCCTCGCCGGGCAACTGCTCCACCGGTTGCGCCGACGGCCAGAGTTGCCACCAGCCATTGAGCGACGCAGTCTCGCGAGTGGGAGTCGGGCGCTCCACCTGGAGCCGCTCGCCCTCCGGCAGCGACTTGGGCAGCTCGATCCGCTGCGGCCTCGGCCCTGAGGTCTCGGCCGTCGGTCGCCCCGCGTCCCACAGCGCTTCGCCTGCCTGGCCGAGCTGGTGCACCTTGGCGATTGTCGCGTCGTCCAGCGCCCGATCCCAGATCGCCACTTCGTCGAGAACGGCGTGGGCCACGGGCTGCGGATAGAGCAAGCAGCCGGCGCCGATATAGAGCGGAGCGTCGGCCGTGTCGGCATGGTGCGCAAACGGCCCCCGGGCTTCCGGCTTGCCATCGACATAGATTCGCCGCACGTTCTCCTTGCGCGACCAGGTGACGGCCAGGTGATGCCATTGGCCTGGACGCCAGGCTCTGATGTCGCGCACGCCGCAATTGTAAAACAGGTCGCCCTCCGGTTTGGCGGTGCCGAAGGTCAACGAGCTTTGCGTCTCGTACTTGTAGAGCATGCCCCAGCGGCCTGCGCCGAAGAAGGTGCAGTAGATCCCCTTGTCGTCACCGCGGAACTTGGGCGAGAGCCAAAGACAGGCCGTTCCCTCATCAGGGCGGAAGTTGCCGTCGCAGCGGAACACCAGCGGGCCGTTTTCCACCTCAAAGCCTTGCCCGACCTTCCCCTCGCGAAACGCCCGCCGCTGGAGGTCGACCAGCGTCAGGATCGTCTCCCGCTGCGTTCCGGCTTGGCAATACGGGCTCCCGCCGGCCACCGCCGCCGTCGTGCTGCCCTCCAGCGGCAGGTAGAACATCGGCCGGGGCAACTCAGCCCCCAGGGCGTTGGCCGTGCCAAGCAGGATCGTGCAAAGAACGCTGAGGCGGGACAGGTAGCGGGTCATGGGAGGCTCTCGCGCAGGCTCTTGGAAGGCGGTCGTGTGGTCTCAACCCACCATCATAGCCCTGCCGGCGCGGGCCACAACCAGGAATTGCGGGATTCTATCCTGAGATTGCGCAAGGGTTTGGGCAGGAGGAGGGGACCAACAGAACCGCAGTCGCGGTCCTTCCTTGCACCATTTCGCCGCCCCGCAAGATTGTCCCGCGCGTACGATCGTGTATACTGGCGGATTACGGGGCGTTTTGCCCCCTCGGCAAAAGTCTCGTACCCGCCGCAATTTCTGTTGCCAGCCACAATTTCCAGAAGCATCAGGACCAGCCTCGGTCGAAAGGACAACCATGAATCTCACACGTCGAGAATTGCTCAAGTTGGCCGCCTGCGGAAGTGCGATGTACGTCGCCGGAGCCGCCCGCCCCAAGTTCGCTGCCGCTGCCGCGCGGAAGATCCCCATCGCCTTGGAACTCTGGTCGGTGCGTGGCGAAGCCGAAAAAGATCTGGCCGGCGTGCTCGGGGCCGTGGCCGAGATGGGCTATCAGGGCGTCGAGCTGGCGCACAGCGACTATGGCAAGAGCGGCGAGGAGTGGCGCAAGCTGCTCGATAAGAACGGGCTCAAGGCCTGCGGAATGCACACCACAGTGCCCAAGCTCCAGGGCGACGCCCTCCAGCGCATGGTCGACTTCCAGAAGGCGATCGGCAACCAGAACCTGATCCTGGCCGCGCTGCCGGGCGAGTATTTCAAGTCGGTCAAAGGCCTGCTCGAAGCGTCCAAGCTCATGGACGACCTCTCCGCCAAGCTCCAACCGCAAGGCCTGCGCATCGGCTATCACTGCCACGCCGGCGATTTCAAGCCGGTCGAAGGCCAGACGCCCTGGGACGTGCTCGGCACGCATACGCGTCCCGAGGTGCTCCTCCAACTCGACGTGGGCAACTGCCTCCAAGGCGGCGGCGATTACCTGGGGATGCTCAAGAAGTTCGCCTCCCGGGCGATCACGGTCCACTTGAAGGAACACGGCGGCCAGCCAGGCGCAATCATCGGCGAGGGCGAGGTCCAGTTCGACAAGGTCTTCCAAGTCTGCGAGAGCAACAACGTCACCGAGTGGTACATCGTCGAAGAAGAGAGCCGTAAGGGGCCCGAATCGTTGGAAGTGGTGCGCCGTTGCCTGCAAAACCTGCGGAAGATGGGCAAGTAGTCCACGGGCGTTGGGCCCCACCAAGCAGACAATCTCAACAGGAATCCACCATCTACGGAGGAGCAACGTTTCCATGAACGAAGCGAAACATGATCTGTCGCGTCGCAACTTCATCAAGACCACGGCCGCGGCCGGCGCCGTGGCGGCCGGCACGTTCGCCGCGCCGGCCCCCGCCCGAGCCTATGGGGCCAACGAGCGAATCCGCATCGGGTTTATCGGTCCCGGCGGACGCGGGTTTGGGTCCCATGTGAAGACGCTGGCCAAGCTGCGGGAGAAAGGTGCGAACGTTGACCTGACCGCCGTCTCCGACGTCTATTCCGTGCAGCAAGAGAAGGTCGTCGACTTCATCTTGAGCAAGACGGGCATCAAGGCCACGCGGTACGAGAACTACGAGGACCTGCTGGCCGACAAGAACGTCGACGCCGTCTGCATCGCCACGCCCGACCGACACCATGCCGCCCAGGCGATCGATGCCGTGCGGGCCGGCAAGGACGTCTACGTGGAAAAGCCGCT
>JBDKTH010000737.1:0-2065 GCA_039680305.1 Thermoguttaceae bacterium
GATCACATACCCGAGGGCAACCGCGCCAGCTTTGTAGATGCGCAACTCCTGGCTTCCCGAGGCGAGCAGGAACGCCAGTTCTCCCATGATCACCGCCGCGGGCAGACTGTGGAACATCCCTCGATGCACCGTGTAGCGTTTCAGAAACTCGCCCAGGCCGAAGCGGATGAGCAGATACGTCATCGCGCCGGCCAGGACGATCGTCTCGGAGGGTGCGCCCAATTGCTTGAGCCGGTCGGCAAACATCATCGCCACGACGGCTGCGCCAAAGGCCAGGCTCTCGCGCACGGGCCGGCCTGAGTCGCTGTCGATGTCGGGGAGCATGCCCGAGACGCTGCACAGCCCGGTAGCCAGGATGCACGATGGGAGCGGCACGTTGTACATCGTGTAGGCTGCCACACCGTAGCCGATTCCCACGACGCTGCTTGCCGTGAGGTGTGTTTTGAAGCCTGCCATACTGCGACCCGTCTGCTATGTCTCGATGCTGGCAATAGACCCCCTGCCTTTTAGCGAAAGTCGGCGATCTGGCCAAGGCCAGTTCCGTCGCGCCCCGCCCTTGCCTGGCTGGTCTTCGCAGGGAAACCGCTTCGCGATATACTGCCGCCAACATCGATGAGGGACTACCGCGAGGAGCCAATCCATGACTGAACTCCCGATCCAGGCCTACGACATCTTCATGCTAGTGCTGCTAGCATTCGCCGTCCTCTTTGGCTTTTGGAAGGGGATGGCGTGGCAGATCGCTTCGATTGGTTCGCTGGTGGCGAGCTACTTCGTGGCCGCGCGGTATGCCAATGAGTTGGCGCCATCGATCAGCAACGAAGCGCCCTGGAATCGGTACGTGGCGATGTTGATCCTCTATTTGGGCACGTCGCTCGTCGTGTGGATGGTGTTTCGCGTGGTGGCCCGGATGATCGATCGGATTCAGTTGCGCGAGTTCGATCGCCAGGCCGGCGCGCTGGTCGGACTGGGGAAGGGGGTCTTGTTGTGCCTGGTGGTCACCTTCTTCGCCGTGACCCTATCGGAGCCCGCCCGGCAGACGGTCCTGCGGACCCGGAGCGGCCGCTACATGGCGGTGTTCATTCAGCGGGCCGCGCCGGCTCTCCCCCGGGAAGTCCGTGAGCAGCTTGGGCAGTATATCGACGAGCTCGACCGCAAGCTCCGCCCGGAAACCCCGGCGCAGGAAGTCTCTCCGCAGATGCTTCCGGAGCTGGTGCCGCAGGCCTTGCCGCAATCGGCGCCGCAGTCGTCGCCCGGGTCGACCTGGGAGCGTCTTCCGTGGCGGCGTCGCTCGTCCGCCGGGGGCGCCAACGGCGCGAAGTCGGGCTGATCCCGCCAGTCCTGGGCCCTGGGGGCCCGGCCGGGAGGCAATCGCGTTTTCCCAGGCTTTTCTAGGGTTCCGACCGAACATAAGAAACATTATCGGACGTTGGGCAGGGGCGGTCGCAGGCCCAAGAACCCGCACGGCCAGACGGTCTCCTCGCCCGGGATTGGCGAGCCGGCGGACGCGAGTCGGGAGTTCGGTTTCAGCAGTTTGTGGGAGCCCGGCGACGGCGCCCAGCGCGCCGGAAACGGTGCGTCGCCGAGACGGCGCGAGCTGAGGAACTCCGGTGGTGTTGAGCCGGATCAGATGCGTTTCCACCCATCCTGCCACCCGTCCCGGATGCTTGCCGGCGATCCGATGTTCTCGCTTCCCGGCCGGTCGGATTCAGCCTTCCTGGGCCGGCGTCGGCGGCGACGTTCCGCCGCGATCGGCTGGTCATGACCGGCGTTCCGGCGGAGTCGGCCAAGAGCGATCGTAGCGATCAGGCCGGGTTGTGGTGGTTTGAGGTCGTCTGTCGCTGGTTGGCGTCGTGGCCAGCCGTGTTCCCCTGCCAAGTACCAAATTGGTAAGAACAAATTGGTAAGAATGGGGCTGCGCGAGAGCGTGAGAAACGTCTAATAGGGATAGGACAACAGGCCGGGCCTCGATGCGGGAGAACAGGAATTGAGCGACCAACCCAGCAGGCTTCTGCAACTCGTTGAGGCGGAAGGCGGGCGGCTGTACAGCCTGCTGGCGGGATTGACG
>JBDKTH010001150.1:0-4952 GCA_039680305.1 Thermoguttaceae bacterium
GCCCGGGAAGGTCCATCAGGCCTATGGTTTGAAGCCCCTCAGTCAACATGACGCAAACGTAGATCACACTTTTGTCGCAAGGGGGGGCAAACTGGAGTTGGGGCATGGCGATTCGGGAATGCGTCCGTTGATCCTAACGACGATGCCGACCGGGGATGGCCGGAGGAGGGGGGCGGTCCACGATTCACTTCCATCGCTCGGGGAAACGCGGGAGGCGGCATGGACTGCCACGCGTTCGTACGGCCTCCAATTCGTCCAATCCGGTTCTGGACGGGCCCTCTAGCGATAGCACATCCGTTGGGAAAGCTCTTCGAGGATGAACTGCAGGTCGTCTGGCATATTGAGAAGCTCTTCCACCAATCGCACCTCTTTGAGCCACTTGTTGCGCCGGCAGCAACGTGGCGAGGAGAAGTAGGACTTCACTTCCGGGTGCGACTGCTGCAGTCGTTCGACGAGGTGGTCGAATGCCTTCGCATTGTCCGGCCTCTCGGCCTGGCCGAGCCTCAGACAGCAGGCCAGCGTGTAAGCAAATTCGGCATTGCCGTCATCGATGAGGTCCGAGACGCGGGGGAAGAACGTGGAGAAGTGATGCTCGAGAAGGTGTTCCAAGACGAAGCAGGCGATCCCGGCCCGAATGCTTCGGTTCTTGACCGATCCCCAGGAGACGGTCAGGGGCCAGACCTCTTCCGGGCTGAACTCGACCAGGGCGCTGAGTAGTTGGAATCCCCCCCAGCGAACCTCCGGACTTCGATCGGGAATCAGTCGATGGAGAAGCTTGACAAGGAGCCGATGGTTTGCCGGATGGTAGACTCCGGCCCGGAGATACCTCACGCACTGTTTGCGATCGGCCACGCGAGCACTGTTGGCCAGCTCGGACAGGGATGCTCGTTCCGCCTGGGTGAAGCGGGCGGATCGCATGGCCGCAGGCGATGCACGGTCGGCAGTCCGATTCTTCACCATCGCGACCTCGTCGGAGGAAGCGAGCAAAACCGCGACCGTGATGACCGCACCGCACGATGGCACATATCGCACACAACCCAACGAGCCCACCAACCGCTCCAGAGGGGATTGTCGGCTTCTTGCCCCTATCGCCAAGTTTACCTGACTAATTGTCAATACACAAGAGGAGGGGGGCGGGCAGAAGACCGGGGCACTTGGGGGGTAGGTTCTCAGCCCTGACGCACGAAGTGCGGGATCGTGCCGGGGATCTCCAGCACCAGTTCGACGATGCCGCCGAACTGGCCGTCCGCGTACCAGGGAGCCTGATAGATGAACTTGCGGGCGCCGTTCTTCTCCACGGTGTAGACGTTCGTCGCTTGGCTTTTCAGCATCTCCTGGAGTTTCGCCCGTGCGGGGGCCGGATGGCAGTCCAGCAGATTGCGACCGATCAAGTTCGCTCCTCCCTGCTCGCGGAACATGCGAATCGATTGATCGTTCATCTCCAGGATAATCCCTTGGGCATCGCACACCGTGACCGCCCCGGGGAATCCTTGTGTCCAGCGTTGTCGTTCCATGGTACTGCCTTGTAGCTTTTCCACGAAGAAGCCCGCGTTGGTCAAGACATTGTCTGTCGGGTCGGGGTTCGCCACAAGGGTGGAACGAGTCGCCAGGTCCACGGTTTGCTCCGCCAGCCAGCAGGCCATGGCCCGAGGGTGACGCTGGTTGTTCCACCGCCAGAATGGGCGTTTTCTGGCGAGGCTGGCCATGCTGCGGACGTGCGTCACTCGCAGCCTCGTGTGACGCCAGGTTTACTGACCGGCTGACAGACGGTTACCCAGGATGCCCCAATCAGAGGGTGTTTCCGTGGGCCCTTGCCTGCGAAAGGGACTTCTGGCATCGAAAGTGCTTCGCTACTGAAGGCAAATGCGAAGAGGTGTCCAAACCTGTTTTGAGGAGTGGCGAACATGGCGGAGACGAGATCGTCCAGGAGCCTTGCCGAGACCCTCGGCGCCCGGCCGGCGGCCGGCTCCCACTTGCCGGTGAATGTCAATTCCTGGGAACGCCTCGGATCGCTGGTGCTCGGCGGCGGACTGGTGCTGGCGGGCGCACTGCGAGGCAAGGCCAGGGGCCTGGTGATGGCAGCGCTTGGCGGAGGCCTGATCTATCGCAGCATGACCGGGCACTGCTATCTCTATGGTGCGCTGGGCATCGATACGACCACCCACAAGCCGACCACCGCGGTTCCGGCTCAGCAGGGCTACAAGTTCGAGACGCGGCTGGCGATCCGGCGGCCGCCCGAAGACCTGTTCCGCTTCTGGCGCAAGCTGGAAAATCTGCCGACGATCATGGAACACCTGGTCTCGGTGACGCCGGCCGAGGCGGGCCGATCCCGCTGGGTCGCCAAGGGCCCGTGGGGCTCGACGCTGGAGTGGGACGCAGAAATCTACGGGGAACGCGAAAACGAGTTGATCGCCTGGCGCTCGTTGGAAGGCTCGCAGGTCGACACGGCCGGGTCCGTGCACTTCGAACGACTGCCGAACGACCAAGGAACGCTGCTGCGGCTCTCGCTCAAGTACAACCCGCCGGCCGGCAAACTCGGCGCGACGATCGCCAGCCTCTTCGGACAAGGGCTGGAGAACGACTTGCGTCAAGACTTGCAGCGATTCAAGCAGATCATGGACGCCGGCCAGACACCGGGGACCTGACACGCCGATGCGGGCATGGCCCGGAGTTTTGATCCTCAGGCTGTCAACGTTAAGATCGACTGACGGTGTGCCACTGTGGCACACGATTGTCTATCGGAGGACCAACAAACGATCGACGCCGTCAGCGACGCAGGATCGCCGCGATGAGCTCGTCGGTCGGGCCGCTCTTGGCCAGATAGGCGACCGCTCCGGCTTCCCGCATGGCGGTGGCCATGTCCTCCCGCTCGTGCATCGATAGACCGATCACCCGCACCTGGGGCAGTTCCCGCGTGATGCGACGGGTCGCTTCGATCCCGTTCAATCGTGGCATGGTGATGTCCATGACGATGACGTCCGGCCGGGTCGCCCGCGCCAGTTCCAGGGCCATCAACCCATCGGCCGCCGCCCCGACGACCTCGAGTTCTGGGTGGTCTTCCAGGAGAGCGACGAGCCCACTGCGAAGGATTTCGTGATCGTCGGCCACGAGGACGCGGATCCTGCAAGAGTCGCCTACGATGGGATCGGGTAGGGCTGTGTCCTCCGAGCGGGGCGGGGCGGATTCCTGTCCGAGTCGCTCGGGCAGTTCGAACCGACCGGATGGATCGGGACGCATCGCCCGCATCTCGTTGGCCGTCTCTTTCGTTGCTCCTCCCATCGCCCGGAAAGTTGGCAGGTCTCCCACGTGCAATCGACTGGTGCGGCTCATCGGTCCCTCGAAATCTCGGGAAATCCGCCCCGGATTTCCGAATCTATAGTACTACCCTTATCAAGGTTATTCTATCACTCCTAACATGCCAAGTGATGAAGGGACGCGCGAGTTGAATTTCACGAGACCTTGGCACCGAATTGGCACTGCCAGGGAACCCTCTGAGAAAGGAGTGTCTAGGGAATTTCCCGATCCGTGGCCCTACGAAGGCTTGGCCAACAGCGTCCGGCGGTAGGTGTCCTGGATGCGGGCGAGGTCCATCCGGTTCAAGAAGTTGGAAAACGCCATCCAGGCCGCCAGCCCATCGAGACTGGAAAACTGTCGCGGCAGATACTTGGGGCCAGTGACGATCCCGTCTTCATGCAATGCGTACAACACAGGAATATCCTCCAGGGCGATCTTCCCGGCGAACAGGAAGGGGATCAACTCGGGGCGGCCGAAACGGATTGCGCTACGGAGAAAGTTGTAGATGGTCACAAACCCTTTGCAGTAACTGATGTCCTTGGTGAATGGGGCGCCTCCCTCCAACAGGCCGCCACGGAAGATTCGCTGGGCTTGGGACAGGGCCTCCTGGGGCGCGCAGCCTTGTTGCCGATAGAAATCGAGCACTTCCAGGATATTGGCCCCGTCTTCGGCCATGTCGCAGGCCCGCAGCCGATTGTTCAACCGCCGGACGCGGGCGGGGTGCGAGACGAAGGCGAAGACCTCCAGGAGCGTCGCCAGACCTTCTTGCACCGCGGCCACGCAAGGCGGCCCCTTGGCCAGCCAGCGAGCCCAGGGCTGCGACCGCCCGTTGAGCGTCGTGCCCACGTGGACCCAACCCTCGTGCACCTCGAGGATGTCGATGTCTCGCGTGCTGAACAGGGCGCCGCGCTTGATCTTGATATACTCGCCGCCGGCTGCCGCATCGGACACGATCCCGTCGTCGAGCTTGGCGCGAACGGTCGGCCGGCGAAAGTAGCCCGACAGCCGTCGGTTCAACTCATCGACCACGTCTTCGGCCGGGACGAGTTTCGGATAGTCGGTCCCCAGGCAGGTCTTGTCGATCGAGCCGAGGATTTCCTCCAGGACGAAACTCAGGTCGCGCAGCGTTGTCCGCGAGTCGCCCAGGTTGTCTTTCGTGCTCCCGTAAAGTCTTCGCGAGTAGTGATAGAACTGCGGCTTGCCACGGGCTGTGAGCATGTGCACGACGTCTTCGAATTGGCGGCAATTGCGGGAGAGAATCCGGCCGACCGGGTCGCGACGGCCAAGCCTGGCCGGGATCGCGCGCCGGAGGTCCTCGAGCTGCCGGAGCTTGTCGACCGGATCGAACCGCAAGGGGACTCGCGCGTAGTACTCCGGCCCGCAGGGAGGGATCTGCTTGAAGCCGGTCCGCAGGAAGAAGCTCGAGATGGACTCGTCCCACTTGATTGCGTCGAGGATGCGGATCGGGCGCTGCGCCTCCACCAGACGCGACGACAGTTCACGAATCCGCTCTCGGTAGCGTTCGGGCATCCCGTTGGTCAACGACTCCGTTTAGCAACGTCTTCTTGCGAGATCAGAAAAGCTCACCGCAGAGGACGCGGAGGATCGCAGAGGGCAGGAAGTGTGATTGCTCGATGGCCGGCCGCGTCCCCGAAACC
>JBDKTH010000686.1:0-8577 GCA_039680305.1 Thermoguttaceae bacterium
GATCGTGAAGTGCGTTATGTGCCCGCTATTGCGGTTCGACTCCGGCAAGAAGTGGGCGTGTTGGTGGCCGTCCGTCATTGGTTCGCCAGACGGCCCTTTGCCCGAGAAGACAGGGCTGGCATGAGCCGCGGGGTTGTCGAACGGTCGCTGGTTGACTCGCTGGGAATGGCTCATCACCGCCTTGCGAACCTTATCGGCGAAACGGACCGCCTCGGTCAACGAAGGAGGCACTTTGCTAACCACGGCGAATCGCGCGACGGTCGGTTTGACTGGTGAGGATGGCCGACGGGCAACAATGGCCCGCGGGGCGAAGAGGTTCGTCGGCAGGGCGTAGTCGACCCGTCGACTACCAGGTGGATAGTTCCAGCCGGCAGATCGCAGCGATTCGGTGTCGGCCTGGATCGCGTCAAAGAGCCGATCCGGGACCATCGCCTCGATGGCCGTCAGTTCCTTGACGCTCAGCTTGATCGAATCGACTGACTTGCCCTTCGCCCGCACAGAAGCGATCTTCTGTTCAAGTCGCTGTTGCCGAATTCTTACCAGGCTCTGTTGTGCCCAGTCGTCATAGAACTGCGGGCTTGTCGCTGACAGGACACGAGCCCGGTCGCATCCGTCACCCGCAGGCTCTTCATCAGCCAGAGGGCGTGTATTGGGCTCTTCGTCAACCTGCGAACAGACCTCCGCGATTACCCACGACTCCGCTCGCCCGAGGTAGCCTAGTCGCCGAGTGAGCGTCGAGAGCACGGAACGCGACTCCGTATCGAGCGAGAGGTCTGGCCAGTATATCCACGCGGCCCGCTCCTTTACTGGGGAGTCGATGCATGCCGCAGGTTTGGGGAGTACCACGAATGTGTCAAAGACCTTCGCTGTGTTGCCCCTGTCGCGAAGTGGCATGTAGTGGCGTGTATGAGCCACCGCCACCTGAGGCAGGTAATAGTGAGGCAGGGCCGTCAAAGCCTCGATCACGGGACGAACCTGCTCGGCGGTTAGCTCCGGACACTTTTGATGCCACACGGCCACGAGGGCGCGAAGGATACGCCATGGCGAGGGAGGCCATTCCACGGCCCCCTCGTTGACGTGCCTGCCCCAAGGTGTGGCGTGATAGCGCCCGGCAGGAAAAGTCATACGAATGGCAATCATGGCCGCTCCTAGGCTTTCTTCTGGTACTTCACCTTGGTTACCCGAGGATCCGCAAACGCGGATGCGGCGGCTTTGATCATCCCAGGTAGCGCCTTTTCCACCTCTTCGAGTGACGGAAGCTTGAAACCCTCGGGCGCGGCGACATGAATACCGTCGCAGACCGTTAGATCACAGGCCGTTCTCAAACGCAGGCCCACCTTGAGGAACTTCAGAATCTTGAACAGGGCCAAGGTGATCAGGAGTTGTTCCGCCTGCGGCCCCAGGCCCCATCCACGGATTTGAGCGAGATCAACGTTGAAGTAGGCGGTGATCTTCCCCGTATAGTCGTCACGGTGATAGGGAACACTGCCATAGCCTTCAGCGGCCTTGCCATAGGGCGTATTTTCGCCCGTTCCAGGCTGGACTCGATCGACTTTGACCCCGCCGTAGGCAGCCACCTCAACCTTAGTGGCTTCGATGAACCCCGAGAGACTCCGCGGCAGCCGCACGGTTCCGCCAACCTTCTCCAAGAATACGCCGTGCAACAAGCAACCCACATCGTACTTCAGCAGCGCACGAGCAAGCTTACGGCGATCGAACGGCTTGTTATCCTCAAAGCCAATCTCCGGCTCGATCTTCTTCTTGAACTCACCGCTATTGAAAAGATACGGCGAATTCAAACGATGAGCTTCCAGAATGGAATTGGTGACGGTTCCATCGGGGAGCGTCGACTGTACATAGGGAAGGCCCTGGAGTGGCGGGACCAGGTCGTCTGACGCTTCATCCCAACAAACGGCTTCCAAGCGGTTGGCCATCGACTGAGCCGATTCGACCAGCAGCATTTGGGTGTGCTGATCGTCGTTGAGCGTGTACGTGGCAGCTCCCAAGTCAGGAAAGCCTGTAGGCTGAAACCGATGCCCCTGGACTGGACGCAGGGGGACTTCGAAAAGTAGACGCGGCTCGTCGTTGAGATGCGAGAAGTTGATCGACATGACAAAGGGCTCCTTATCTTAAGAGACTTCAGTCAAAGAAAACATCGCTATTCGCGTTTGGCGTCATGGGGCACATCGAGGACTGCATCGGCCAGACGCCGTGCAGAACCATCGTGATCGGATATCGGGAATACGAGGGCAGCGGCTAACCGTCGAGCACGCTCGGGTGAGCCTCGCATGGGCGACACGAGGGGCGCTAGCCCATCCGCTCGGAGGCGACGAATGGCGAGCCTCGTGGCTTCGAACAGGTTGCCGGCAACGGCACGACGGGCGATCGCGGGTTCCACACGCACCGAAGTGCCGCGGATCGCGCTCGAGTGATAACAGAGTTTCAACAGTGCGTAGTCGGTTCCGGGAAACGGACTGTCCTGCCCGTCTTCCCCGTCCTGCACGCACTCCTGGGACGGCGGAGCCAGCAACTGGCGGCGTGGCTGTCTCACTAGCACGAGCCCTTTGAGCAGGGACGTAAGCCGCTCTGCGTCGACCTGAGAAGTCACGAAAGCCTCGATGTCGCCCAAGGGGACAGACCTCGGACTGGCCCTAGGGAACTCCGCCTCGGCTTTCTCCTTGGTCTCGCCATTCTTGCTCTGCTGTCCAGCCAGCAGGATCCTCCGCAGCAGCACGGCACAGAGGTTGTCAACCAGGCTGCCAGAATGCCAAACGGCCGTACATTTGTCCTGGCCGTCGGAGAATACCCACTTGGCGTCCCGACCAATCGAATCCGACTGGTTGTTCTTACCATTCCCAATCGGCTCCAGGTGCTTTCGGAATGCGGGCTCGTCGAGGCCCGCCAGTCCGACCGCCAGGCGATACTCCGCCGATGCCGCGATGCTGGGCGAGGCATCCAGTTCATCGAGCCAGCGAGGAGGCAGCGGTGGAATGGGCCGGAGGCCAGCGTCTTCTCGCCATCGCTTTGAGTTGGCCACCGTCTCCTCGGCCTCCCCAATGGCAATCAGCACATCCAGCAAGCGATGCGGCTCACCACGACGACACAGTTCCATGATCGCCTCATCCAGAGATCGTAGCACCCGGGTCGCCCGCGCGGGAGCGTGGTCTCTCGACGCAGCCTTGCGGAAATCCTTTAGCCAGGGGTCAATGTCGCTCAGCAGGTTCTCCCGTGGATTTGACTTAACACGAAACCGGCCCAAAGGGACGGCGAAGTAAGCCAAACCGTTACGAGCCTGGAACCCGTATCGCTGGAACTCATCAATGCCACGATCGATCCCAAGGGAGGCGACGGCACGCGCAAAATCAACGCCGGTTCGGACCGGCTGCCGGCCCAACTGGGCCCGCCCTTCCGAAAAAACGGATTGGAGTTCCTGGAGCGGCACGGGACGCTGCCAAAGCGGCATCCAGATCTCTGCTCGCGAGTCTTTTTCGTCGCTGCCAGCGCCACTGCCGTAGCCAACGCCCGATTGACGCACCGAAAACGGGAAACTCAACGCCCCTTGATTGATCTGCTCAAGCCGCTTCGTCGCAGCAGCAGCGAACATCAGAGCGCCTTCAATCATCAGGACGAAATCCCAGGGATTCATCAGGGGATTCGCCCCGAATCCCGCACCGGAGTTGGTTCCCCCAGCATCGCCGGGGTTGAACTGGCCAATCGCATTCGTCTGAAGTCCTGGGGCGATGACGCGATACAAGGCTTCGTCGAGCCAGCTTTCCGCCTGCGGAGAAGCGAGGCCGCTTTCTACGTCAAACAGGTCCGTAAGACGCTGCATGAAGTTGTTGCTGAAATCCAGCCGCCCATCGTTTCCTCCCGTTCCCAGAAGAGGCGGGTACTTTGGGCCCTCGGCGGTCAACACCAGTGCGGCATCCAGCCATCGTAGGACATCGTCGGACAACTGCGACCGACAGGCAAGCACGAGCCGCTCCTTGTCCTCTGTCGCAACCTTCTCCTTGATCCCGAGTCTCTCCCGTACGGTTTGGCATGCCGCGATTGCCGCCCGATAATTGGCGAACCGCTCGGCCTTCCCGTCCGCAATCGCACGGATGGCACTCTGGTTGTCCTTAGGGTTGAAACCACTTCCGCCATTCCAGGGCGCTACAATGGGAGTGGGGCAGTAGGTATCGAGAAAGAACCGCTTTAGTCCGAGAGGGGCCAGCCGGGTTGCCAGGCAAAAGGTGTCCTGTTCCCAGTAGGCCTTGGCATGAGGGTCGGAGCCCTCCGTCACGAGCCGCAGAACGCCCAGTGCCTTCAGGTAATGGGCGAGTGGCGTGGGGCGACATCCGGGCAAACGGATCGGGGCTACTGCATCAGTCATTGCGTTGGTCTCCTTGTTCGCTACCACGCCAGTCGGCGATCCGCACCAGGGTCTCCAAAAGAGCGAGACGGAATGGGCCAAATTCCGGACTGTCCCGGAGCGCAACGGCCCGGGCCAACCAACTCGGCCCCAAGGGGCCATCCCCCAGTCGCATCAGGCTCAAATCGAGCACCGTCTCAGGAAGCGTTTCCCCACCGCCAAGCTCGACCTTCGGCAGCCGATCACCTTCCCAAATGCCGCGGGCAAACAGGATGGCGGGGTCCGAGGGACGCGATTCGTTGGGCATACAACGGATACTCACTCGGATCTTGCCGTGATGGCCTACGATCAGAAACGCGATAAGGTCGGTGACTAGAGCCCCGTCGCGATGGTGAATCAGATACGCCACGGCTGCGGCAAGTTCGTGCCGAAAACCCCTTCGTACGGGCTCGCCATCGCCACACGACGGCCGCGTAGCCGATGTCACACGAGGAGCCTTGGCATACAGAGCCCTCGGGTCTGGCGGTTTTTGATCGTGCAACAACGTTTTCTGAAAGCACGGATGAGCCTTGCCCGCGTCATGCCAGCGGAGGACCTTCTTCAATGCGGCCCAGTCAATTCCTGGCAACTCTGGCGCCAGCCGCTTTTGAAGTCCGGCCAGAGCCCGTACGACGTCTTCCGTATGTTCGGCTATCGTGATAAACCGTCTGCCGTAGCTTCGCCCGTCATTGTCCATCACCTCGGGCTCCACATTCAATACGGATGTCCAATCCTTGATCGGTTCCGTCGGCACGCTCGAATCACCGGTCCACCCCAAATCCGGGGCGTAACCGCCGGCGGTCTTATGCAACAGAATCGCACATCCGGGCCTGCAGTCGTCAGGTCTCACCGCCATCCACTGCCGGGTGAGAGAATCCCATAGCCACGCCAACCGTTGATCCGTCTTCTCCCGCCTGCTCGCCAATCGCCTCAGGAAATCCTTGGCCGCAGGCAGCCGGACTGCGCAAAGCTCCTCGGCGGCCGGAAGTGCAACAGTGGAATCAATCGGGGGAGTTCTCGCGGCCAGATCCCAATCGCGCCAATAGAACTGCACATCCGTGTCCTGGCTGTCACGGATAAAACGAGACACGTCCAGATCGTTGCCGGCCAGATCGGGCGTCGTATCCCACAGTTCCAGCAGATCCTTCTTGCGTAACGTATGCACAACGCGTGCCGGCGGCGTGTAGGCCACCTTGCGCAACGACTCCGGTGAACCATTGGTAACCTTGGCCAGGCATTCGCGTGCGGTCCTCAATTCGGAAGGATCGTATGGCAATGCAATCTTGGGGTCGGGCAGACCTTCTCCGTCGCCTGCGATATCGATCCAGTAGATCTTCGCCGCAGGAACATCATCGTGCCCGCACTCCCCTCGACGATTGCACCGCCCGAACCGCTGCACCAGGGATGGCCAGGGCGCAAGCTCGGTCCACAAAGTCGTTGCGGAAAGGTCGATTCCGGCCTCGATCGCCTGGGTGGCTACCACGATCCGGCCAGCCGGATTGCCGTTCTCAGCAAGCATCTCCTCCTCATGCCGCTGCCGATCCTGTGGGCGAAACCGGGCGTGTATCAACACGAGTTCGGGGGCAGGCGTCTTCTGATAGTGTTTGGCGAGGGCCTGGAAAACAGCCTGGGCTCGTTCAACCCGATTGACCACGACCAATGTCAGGGTCTTCTCGCGATGACTCTTTGCGATCTCTGCCGCCAGCTCCGCGGCATAGGCTTGCGTCGAGTTCTTGCCATCCAGAGCCACCGGAGCCGCTCGGACGCCCTTCTTGGCCTGAATTCGTTGTGAGACCTGCTTCTGCCTGAGATCATTGCCACCCAGCGTAAGACAAGGGAATCCGTCCGGTGGTTTGGGGTGGTCCACCGTGTCTAGCTCGGCCTCGTCCAATGTCGCTGACATCCAGATCGTCTGCGACGGCCCGTAAACGTGCAGCTTCTCTCGGAGTCCTTGAAGTTGTGCTGTAGTTGTCACACCAGGGCCCATCAACTGCGTTTCGTCGGCGACGTAGAGAACGTCGTTATTCAACAGGCCAAAGTGCATCGGCCAGCGGTAGCGGTTCATGGCATAACCGCGATTCAAGGCTCGGCTGAGGATCATGTCCTGCGTCCCCACCAGGATACCCTCACGCTCGGGCCAGCGGTCCCAGTCTTCGCTTTGTTCGCCGCCCATGAGTAGAGCCACCCCCAACTCACGGGCCCGCTCCGGCTCAGAAGCCTGCTTGGCGAGATGTCTGACACAATCTCGCCATCGACACGCTTCACGGAAGGTCTGCTCGGAGAGCACCCGGATTGGCAGGACATAAACCAACCTCCGGGGCGTCAGTCGACGGACTGCCTCATCCGGGTGAAAGAATCGCCGGTAGCACCAAGCCCCGAGGATGGCCGCAGTCTTTCCGAGCCCAGTGGCCACGTCGAGCAGCACTGGCAGAGAATCCTGCTGGGCAAGCTTTTCCTGATACGGGTAAGGCTTACTGTCTGGATAGGCGATTTGGAAGAAATCACGAAAATGCATGACAGGACCTCCTATTGGGCTCAGCCTATCCTTTCGCCGTATTGCGTATTCTTTCCGAGACATTCGGCCCCCGTCGGGCGGCCACGTATCTTCGAAGCATCTCCGTACAGTCGTCCGCGATCTCCTCCCGTAGCCCCTCCGGCTCCAGCACATCCGCCTCCTTTCCGAAACTCAACACCCAACTCTTCACCTCCTCCGTGCTCCCCAGGCGGAACTCGGCGACCAGGGAGCCGTCGGGCTGCGGGGTGAGCTTCTGGGTCGCGTGCCAGTGCTTCTCTTGGACGTAACGGGCGACGGTCGGGGAGAAGCGGATCTTGACGGGAATGTCGCCGGGACCGTGAAACACGCCGAAGGAGGTGGCGAAATGGTCGCGGAGCGAGAAGCCCTCGGGCCAGGGGAAGGGAATCGGAGTCAGGTCCACGTCCTCGATCCGGTCGACCTTCCAGTGGCGGATCGCGGCGTGGTCCGTGGACCAGCCGACCAGGTATAACGAGCCGTGATGGTAGGCCAGGCCATAGGGGTAAATGTCGTAGCTGACCGGCTCGGTCGCCCGGAGGGACTGGTAGGTGATGAAGACGGCCCGGCGGTCCTCGATGCCGACCATCAGCCGGTCGATCAGTTCGCCTTTGGCGGCGTAGTTGCTCGTGCCGATCGTAGTCTGGTGAAAAAGCGGCGTGAAGCGATCGGCGTACTTCAGGGCCCGGTCGCCCAGGGCGGAGCGGATCTTCTTGAAGGCCCGTCGGGCGGCTTCCCAAAAGGGCGTACCGGCTAAAGGTTCCAAGAGGTGCTGGGCCAGGTGGAGGGCCAGGGCTTCGTCAAAGGCGAAGGACAATCCGGGCTGGTACTTGGCCGGATCGAGACGCCACTGCTTGCGGCCGTGCTCGCCGACTTGCTCCTCCAGCGGGAAGCCCGCCAGAACGAAGGCCTCCAGATCGCGGCGAACCGTCTTCTCGCTGACGGCCAGTTCCTGGGCCATCTCCTGGACGGTGACCCCGTGGTGCCGCACGCTGAGCGTCTTGAGCAGGATCCACTGCCGAACCAACGGAGAATCGTGAGCCATCAGCGCCTCCACCCCTTGAGCCCAACAGCGACTGATCCCTCGAAGATAACCAAGTGGCGGCCGATAGCAACCGGTCCGTCCCATTTTTCGCTCCCTTTTTGACGATGCTCCGTCCCATAGTGTCGACGAGGCAATCCGGGCAAGGCGTCTCACTCTTTGGGGTTAGACTTGTGTCAGGCTTTGGGTGAACAACAGATCCGTCCGGGAAACAACGTCTGTTAGGCGCCGGCTCGTGCTTCTGGCCGGGGCAGTGCTGGGTCAGCCTACCATAGCGCCCCGACAGATCCTGTCCAAGCGGCCGGAAAAATCTTGGCATCCCGGCCGTCGGACGCTTGAGGGGCGAAAACGTGAAGAAAACCTGACTCGCCTGATCGGGTCATGCCCGTTCCTCGACGGCCCAACCGGCGACCGGAATCCGTCTGATCGTGGCCGCAAGAGGCCCTCGCCGGTGCCTGAATTTGTCGCCATCTTGCGACACATTCCCTGATGGTCGTCACCTAGCCTTTGGGGCGGCGCCGGCAAGTCGGCTGCCGGCATTGCCCCGCGCGAAGGCCCGCAGGTGCTCTCGCTTCTTACCTTCATTTGCCCGTTCAGGAGACTGAGATCAAT
>JBDKTH010000773.1:0-2910 GCA_039680305.1 Thermoguttaceae bacterium
TGTTTCGGGCAGTATGTATCCCATCAAGCCCGGCATCACACCCGGCAGCGGGCCCGGCCACCTGGGACTGTTCGGCTATGACCCGATCAAGTTCGACATCGGCCGAGGCGTCCTGGAGGCGACCGGCGTCGGCTTCCACGTCGGGCCCAAGGACGTAGCCATCCGCTGCAATTTCTGCACCCTGGACGCTAAGGGCAACATCAGCGACCGCCGCGCCGGCCGCATCCCGACCGAGGAGAGCAGCCCGCAGGCCATCAGGCTCCGCCAGGTGAAGGTGCCCGGCGTCGAGATTTTCGTCGAGCCAGTCAAGGAGCACCGCTTCTGCGTCGTCTTCCGCGGCGAAGGCCTCGGCGGCAACGTGGCCGACACCGATCCGCAGGTGACCGGCGTCCCGCCGCTGAAGCCGAAGGCCCACGACGCGGCAAGCCAGCGGACGGCCGACGTGGCGGCCCAATTCGTCGCCGCCGCCGAAAAGCTCCTGGCCGGCCAACCGAAGGCCAACGGCCTGACGATGCGAGGCTTCGCCGCCGCGCCGGCCATCCCGAGCTACGAGGAAGTCTACGGGCTGAAGGCCGCCGCGATTGCCGTCTATCCGATGTACAAGGGCCTGGCCCAACTGGTCGGCATGACGATCGTCGGCACGCCCACCACGCTGCAGGAAGAGATCGACGTGCTCGAGAAGGCGTGGAACGATTACGACTTCTTCTTCATCCACTTCAAGTACACCGACAGCCGCGGCGAGGACGGCAACTTCCAGGAGAAGGTCCGCATGATCGAGCAGTTCGACGCGATCGTGCCGCGCATCACGGCCCTGAAGCCGGCCGTGTTGGTCGTCACCGGCGATCACAGCACGCCCGCCCGACTGGCCAGCCACAGTTGGCACCCGGTGCCCACGCTCCTGGTCTCGGACACCTGCCGCCCCGACGGGCTGACCGCCTTCGGCGAAGGCCACGCCCTGCACGGCGGCCTGGGCCACTTCCCGGCGATCTACCTAATGCCGCTGGCCCTCGCTCACGCCGAACGCCTCGCGAAGTTTGGGGCGTAGCAGAGGGGCTCGGGGGGCTCGGGGCTCGGGGATTAGGGATTAGGGATTAGGGATTAGACATAGCCGGGAGCTAACAGCTCCCGGAAGTTTTGCTCTCCGCGCAAAGCGCGTAACGTACTCTTCACGCTCCGCGTGAAGCCAGTGTGGAACTCGTTTCCCGCATCCACCGCGACTCGCGTCAGAAGATCGCATCACGCGGAGCGTGATGAGTACACTCGATGCTCCCGCCTCCCGCGCATAACGTACTCTTCACGCTCCGCGTGAAGCCAGTGTGGAACTCGTTTCCCGCATCCATCGCGACTCGCGTCAGAAGACCGCATCACGCGGAGCGTGATGAGTACACTCGATGCTCCCGCGTGCCAACGCTCCTGTGTCTCTGGCTCTCTGCGCACGATGCCGTGACGCTCCCGAACAGGAGGAACAGCGTGCTCAGGCGGAATTGCATATGGCGTCTCTCTTTCAGTCCCGAAGGGACGTCAGTCATTAGCCAGGGACGTCAGTCCCTGGAAAGAGGAGCACATCCCCCTTGGTCCAGCCGCGGAGCGGCGGCAGCAGCAACTGCCGTCCCTTCGGGACTCTGTCGCGAAAACACATTCCTCCCAGGGACTCACGTCCCTGGCTATTGGCTGCCGCCGCTCCGCGGCTTTCCGCCCCTCGACGATTGGTCCGATCTGCTCTCGTTCGCGTTCATCGGTGCTTCCGTCTCGCCCACGGTCATCGCCGCGGCAAGCTCGCCCGACCACTTGCGGCTCCGGAAGGCTCGATAGAAGAGCCAGCCGACCGACAAAAGCCAGACGATCAGGGCGACAATGTTGTCCCAGTTGAGCTGCACGTTGGGCAGCGCCGGCACGTCAGGGGCCTCGGGCAGTTGCGCGATTGCTGCGTCGTCGTAGCCGCCAACCCGGAGCACCTTGGCCAGGACGCTCGGCGCCAATATGCGCGGAAGGCATATGACGCAGCCGTCAGCCAAGGCCATATCGGTCCAAGACGCGCCTCCGCTGGGGTAGCGGTAGGTGCAGAAATAATCCCGCCGGCCAATGCTGTGTCTGCTCGAAACACCCACCGCCGGCATCTTGTTGTCGGCGGCTTCCATTGCGTCCAGGGACAGGTCCCTCGGCTCGGTCCACAGGATGCCCGCGTCCGAGGCTTCGACGACCATGACTGTCGTCGAAAATGCTCCGGCCAGATCGCGGGCGGCAGTTGGCTTCGGACCCTTCCAAGCGGCGTTACGGCCGACCACTGCCGCGTAGCTTGTTTCCGTCGGACCTTGCGGGGCGATGCCTTCGCCGGCAGGACAGCGGAACACCGAGGGCCTGGCCGCAAGCAGCCTTCTGTTACTCGGCCCGTCCCAGGGTTCGGCGAAGTTGTATTGTTTGTATAGCGACGTGCAACCTTCAAGATAGGGCAGAATCAGAACCCGCCAACTGTGCATCGGCTTGCCGTTCTTGTCGGCAACGTACGCGGGCGGGAAACAGCCGTTCGCCTGCCCGTAGTTGTGCAGCGCCAACGCAATATGGTTCAGGTTATTGAGGCACGCCATCCGGCTGGGGGACGGCGGCCGAGACTCCACCGTCGGCAGCGAAAGAGCCAACACCATCCCTGCAACCGTCGCAATGCACACTACGCCTTTGATACCCGGCAGCCATCCGCCTCCGTGCAAGTAAACTGCGGCGAGCACGATTCCAATGCACACCGGAACCGAGTAGATCCCGAACATCGCCATTGACGCCCACACGATCACGAACAGCAGGAACAGCGTGCTCAGGCGGAATTGCATATGGCGTCTCTCTTTCAGTCCCGAAGGGACGTCAGTCAATAGCCAGGGACGTCAGTCCCTGGAAAGAGGAGCACATCCCCCTTGGTCC
>JBDKTH010000247.1:0-3055 GCA_039680305.1 Thermoguttaceae bacterium
ACCCGATTCCCGGGCAGTGAAACGACCGGCCCCGACACCTGCGTGTTCGACGCCCCGGACATTGCCACCGGCCTTGCCCTGCGAGGGTACCACACTGTGTGCATCGGGGGCGTCGGGTTCTTTAACAAGCGAAGTCCGCTCGGTTCCGTGCTGCCAGGCCTGTTTGCCGAAAGCCACTGGGACGAGACGCTGAGTGTCGTCGATCCGCACTCCACGGAGAACCAGGTGCGTCTGGCACGCGAGATCGTCGAGGCCGTGGAGCCCGAGCGGCGGCTGTTTCTGTTTGTCAATGTCTCGGCCCTGCACCAGCCGAATTGCCTCTATCTCCCGGGAGCCAAGGACGACTCGTGCGAGTCGCAGGCCGCGGCCCTGGCCTACGTGGATCGGCACTTGCCCGATCTGTTCGGGCTTCTGCAACGGCGTGCCCCGGTGCTGTGCATCGTTTGCAGCGATCATGGGACCGCGTACGGGGAGGACGGGTATTGGGGCCATCGGATCTGTCATCCCGTGGTGTGGACCGTGCCTTACGCGGAGTTCGTTTTGCCGGAGTTCGTATGACTGGACCCGTCCATTCCATGGCTGTTCGCCCCACGCTGTCGGACCTGGTGCAGGGAAGCCCGTTCGTCACCTACGTCTATTCCTATCCGCACAAGATCGCCCACCGGCCGCTGCAACCGGCGATCCCGTTGGACGAAGCCTGGGCCGAAGAACCTCGCGACTCGCTGTTTCTTTATTTCCACGTGCCGTTCTGCGAATCGCGTTGTGGGTACTGCAACTTGTTCTCGCTGGCTCGGCCCGACGGCGATCTGGTCGACCGATACGTGCGCCAGGTGCAGCGCCAGGCGGAACGCGTGGCCCGCGTGCTTCGCGACGCGCGTTTTACTCGCTTGGCCATCGGCGGCGGCACTCCCACCTTTCTCGACGTGGATCAACTCCGCGCGATGCTGGCGGTTGCCACAGACGTTTTGGGGGCCCGGCCGCACGAAATCCCCGTCTCTGTCGAGGCGTCGCCCACCACGGTGAACGAGGAAAAACTGGCCGTCCTGCGGGAGTTCGGCTGCGACCGCCTCAGCCTCGGCATTCAGAGCTTCGACTCGAGCGAGTCGCTGGCCCTGGGGCGGCCGCAGCGCGAGGAAGACATCCGACGGTCGATCGAGTCGATTCGCCGCGTCGGGTTTCCCGTGCTCAACCTCGACCTGATCTACGGAGCTCCGGGGCAAGATGTCAAGCGTTGGCTGAAAACCGTCGAGGAAGCCTTGCGTGTTCAGCCCGAGGAACTGTATCTCTACCCGCTCTACGTGCGGCCGCTGACGGGCTTGGGCAACCGCCACGCGTCGTGGAACGATGTGCGGCTGGACTGTTACCGCGAAGCCCGGGCACTGCTCCTCGATCGGGGCTACCGGCAAGTCTCCTTGCGCATGTTCCGGGCCGCGACCGCACCAGGCGAGGAGGGGCCGGTCTACCGCTGCCAGGAAGACGGCATGGTCGGACTCGGCTGCGGCGCTCGATCCTACACGCGGCGCCTGCACTACTCCACGCCGTACGCCGTGTCGCGCTCGGGCGTCCGGGCCGTGCTGGAAGAATTCGTCGACCGGCCCGCGGAGGCGTTCGACCGGGCTGATCACGGCATTGTGTTGGACGCCGAAGACCAGCAGCGCCGCTATGTGATTCTCTCGCTCTTGCAGGCCGAGGGGCTGTCGCGGGCAGCCTACCAGGAACGGTTTGCCACGAAGGTCGTGGACGATTTGCCCTCGCTTGGCGAACTTGCTTCCTTGGGATTGCTGGAGATCACCGACGATCGGCTCCGGTTGACGGCCGCCGGATTGGAGCGGTCGGACGCGATCGGGCCGTGGCTCTTTTCGGAGCGCGTTTGCCAGCTGATGGAGAGCTATTCGTGGCGCACCGCCTGACGATCCTCTATCGCGGCCCCCTGGCAAGCTGCAATTACCGCTGCGGTTACTGCCCCTTCGCCAAGCGGCGTGAGTCGCCGGCCGAAGAGGCCGCCGACCGGCAAGCGTTGGCCCGGTTCTGCGACTGGGCCGCCGGCAGTTCGCATCGACTGGCGATATTCTTCACGCCCTGGGGCGAGGCGTTGGTCCGCCCCTGGTACCAGGAGGCGATGGTCGCATTGACCCATCTGGCGAACGTCTCGCGCGTGGCCGTTCAGACAAACCTCGCCTGCCGCCTCGATTGGCTGGACCGATGCGACCGACGCCGGTTGGCCCTCTGGTGCACCTACCATCCGGGGCAAGTCTCCCGGACGCGGTTTCTGGACCGCTGTCGACGCCTCGATGCGTCGGGCATCCGCTACAGCGTCGGCCTGGTGGCCCTGCGAGAACACCTCGCCGAGGCCGAAGCACTGCTCCAAGAACTTTCACCGCAGGTCTATCTCTGGGGCAACGCCTACAAAGACCTCCCCGACTATTACTCGGAAAACGACATCCGCCAATGGGAGGCGATCGATCCGATTTTCCGGATCAACCTGCGG
Source organism: Thermoguttaceae bacterium (assembly GCA_039680305.1). Classification (GTDB taxonomy): domain Bacteria; phylum Planctomycetota; class Planctomycetia; order Pirellulales; family Thermoguttaceae; genus JBDKTH01. The sequence goes on from JBDKTH010000247.1 coordinate 2,489, forward strand.
CCTCATCCCAGCCGCGGCCGCCCGTGTCGAGCCGGCGGCCGAGTGATCGCGGTCGACGGTGATGGGACGATCCGCCGATGCCACTTCATCAACCAACCGCTGGGCAATCTCTACCGATCCGGCCCGCCGCAGTCTCAGAGCGCCATGCCCTGCACGAACGAGACCTGTGGCTGCCATATCGGCTACGTGCATCGGAAGGATCTGGGGCTGTGGGAGATGTTCCGCGGCGGCGTGCTGGAACGCATTCCCTGCCGCCCCGTCTGGCGCGATCCGATCGCCCGGCGCGAGGCCCTCCAGTGGGCCCGGCGGCTGGCCGACGGGGCTCTGGACCGGTCCTCAGAGAACCAAGGCATCGCCGAACCGCGACTGTAGCTCCCGGCGGGCCGGGTCGGCCGCGTTGGAACGCAAGTCAAGATAGGTCAGCTTCCAGGGGCAGGCGGTGGCCAGTTCGCGCATGGCCGATCCTGAGATGCTGTTGGAGCGGAGATTGAGCCGCTTGAGCGACTTCAGGCCGCCGGAACGCGCCAAATCCAAAGCACCTTTCGATTGGAGCTTCGTGGCGGCCAG
>JBDKTH010001165.1:0-5705 GCA_039680305.1 Thermoguttaceae bacterium
TTGTGACCCGGGTGCTCCGACAACTCCTCTGGACGATCCGGCTGCGTTGGTGGGCCCCGTTGACGGCCGAGGAACACGCCCAGCTCCAGTTGCCGCTGTTCCTGGCGCCCAGCGCCCTGGTGGCCACGTTGATCGTGCAGTTTTCGCTGATCGACTACTTTTGAAAACCCATTGGCAGTCGGTAATCCTTGAACGCTCGATTGCCCATCGGAGGAACCGGCCATGACCCGCACCGTCCTGCTCAGTTGCTGGCCCTGGCTGGCGGTGCTGCTGGTCTTGTTTGTCTGCCTCCGCCTCTCCGTCCGGCTCCAGGGCGCTCGGCTCGATCTCCGGCGACTGCGAACCCTCCACGGGGATGAGCAGGGGAGCGTGCAGACCCTAAGCTTCGTGCTCACGCTGCCAGTCTTCGTGATGGTCTTGCTGTTGATCGTCCAGGTCAGCCAGATCATGATCGGCACGATCGTCGTCCACTATGCGGCCTTTGCGACGGCTCGCAGTGCGATCGTCTGGATCCCGGCCTATCTAAACGACGCAGAGCGGGAGAACTGCCTGAGCTGGTACGTTCCGGACCCGCAGGCCACGGACCAGAAACCGCCGGTGATCAATCCGAATGACCCGAACTTCCGTCCGACGGATGGCGGGATGACCTTTCTGGTCCTGCCCACAGGGCCCAAGTACGAGAAGATCGCCTCGGCGGCCGCGATGGCCTGCATGCCGATTTGCCCCTCGCGGGACCTGGGGCTCTCCCTGTCGGGCCAAGGCTTCACGACCGCTCAACTCCTCAAGACGGCTTACCTGGCAATGGTCCCCAGTGCGTCGAACAACGCCAGGGTTCCCCGGCGGTTGGAGAATAAGCTGGCCTATGCCCTGCAAAGCACGGGGGTCGAGATCCGCTTTTTCCACCCTAACAGCGAGCCGCCGCTGATCACGTACCTTCATCCCCCCGATATCGGCGAGTTCCACTTCAACGAGTTGGGCTGGCAGGACCTGGTGACCGTCAAGGTCACCCACCAGATGGCCCTCTTGCCCGGCCCGGGACGTCTGCTGGCCCGCCGCGTGGCCTCGCCCGACGGCTCGCGTGACGAGGTTGCCGACAAGATCCGAAAAGTCGGAAACGTCTACACCTATCCCCTGACCGCCAGCGCGACGCTCGGGCTGGAAGGGGAGAAATCGATGATCCGGTATGTGTACCACGCCTATTGAGTGTCATCGCGACGCGACGCGCGGAGCCGGGGCGTGCCGCCCCGATTGCGGGCCGGCGCGCCCCGGCTCAGCAGGTTGGCGTCTCTGGACACGCTTGGCCAGCCTCCATCGCGACCAACAAGGGACGATCAGCATCTTGACCGTCTTCACGGTGCTCTTGCTCACGATGGTTTTGGGGATGGTGATGAACGTCGGCCGGGAGGTGGACGGCAAGATCCGCCTGCAAAACGCGGCCGATGCGGCCGCCTATTCCGGTGGCGTGGTCATCGCCCGGGGGATGAACACCCTGGCCTTCTCCAATAATCTTCTTTGCGAGATGTTCGGGATGGTGGGCTTCATGCGAGAGGCTCGCGATCGCAACGCCGAGAAGTATGTCCCCTCGATCCTCGAGGCTTGGGACCGCATGGCCCCGAAGTTCTCCGATTCGGCCTATCCCAAGCTACGCGCCTTGGCCACGGCCATCCCTCAGAGAACGCCCCTGGAACAGGAGACCGTCACCTCGCTGAGCGATTGGGGGCAGGCGGTGAGCGAACAGACGCTTCCTTTCCTCGAAGAGGTCCTCCGGCAAGAATGGATCCCCGAGTTCCAACGAGCGGTCATTGAGGCGTATCCCGACATCGCGCAGCAGGCGGCGCTGGAAGCCGCTCAACAAAACAGCCAGCCCGACGTCGGCCGGGGCCAGATCCTTGGCGTGCTGTGGCGCACCAGCGGTGTCCCGGTGGGCTACGCCGACGAAACGGTCGATCGCACGTTCCCCGTGGTCGACCCGGTGGGCGACGTCCTGATGGATCAGGGCGCCTATCTGAACATCGCGAAGGGGCAACGAGCACGCTATTCGCGGCGCAGCCTTCGCCTATGGAATGACCGGACCTTCCGGTTCTTCGATCGCTATGCGAAAATGTCCCAGTTTGGCAATCTCTGGCGGACGTTCAGCGGCGGTTACTTGGAACAGGCGCTTGCCGAGTACCCGACCACCAATTTGCCGTTTGTGATTCGCTCCACTCAGGAGCGGACGCTCAATCCGAACGCCTACCTGGACGAATACTTCACGTTCGTCGCCGTCGTCTACTGGCGAGCGCAGCCGAGACGCATGCACACGGTGTTCCAACGCATCCTGTTCGACAATCCGACGGGCGCCGACGCCGAAGCCTTTGCCCAAGTCCGGGTTTTCCTGCCCCACGAACGGTTGATCTGGATGCCCACGGGAGGTTCTGATAGCGAGATCGGCGGAATGCCGGGCGAGTTTCCGCCACTGCCGGATGACACGCTGCCGCCCTCCGACTCGACCACGTCGACAGGCCGCAGGATCGTCGGGCGCAACCCGGTGCCGACCAGGTGGAATCTGTTCAGCCAGAACTGGACGGCCCAACTCGTGCCGGCCACGGCGGCCCGTCTGGCCACGATTCTCCAGACCGAGCCGCCGATCCCGGGATTTGCCAACCAGGGCCTTCGCCTCCCTCGCTACGGCAGCCTCGACAGCCAGGCCATCGAACGAATCAACACGCACTAACGGACCCGCGAAACCATGACCGCCGGAACCTCACCATCCGTTTCTGCCGCGGCTCGCCGAGCGAGGTTTAGGGCCCGCGGCCTGGCTCCCCTGGAGTTGGTGCTCTCGCTCCCGATCCTGCTGTTCTTGATGGCCTTGATGGTCAACTACGGGACCGTGGCCAGTTGGAAGGTCCGCGCCCTGAGTGTGGCAAGGCACTCGATGTGGGCGTCACGCGACCAGCGTCAAAGCGCCCTGGCAAGCGATCCGCGACCAGCCTACTGGCCGGATAACGCAGGCATCGGTCATGGGGGGGCGGGAAATGCGGCCAGCCTGGCCGATCCTCGCGTCGACCTGCCCATCGCCCGCGGGCCATCGATCACGGTTTCCCGGGGAGCGATGCTCCCGGCCATCGTGGTCGTGGTGAATCGCGACCTGCTCGACCCCACCCGGGGCCTCCACATGGGCTCGGCGGAGTTGGAGCGCAAGTTCCCCCTCCTGGCTTCGCTCGGCAAGTACCGATTGGCGTCGCATCAGCGCCTTTTCAATATCACGTGGCATTTTCGAAACACGGAGACTCTCGGTCGAATCGACTACCGCAACGTCATGCGGGTAGATGCCCTTTACCAGTTACCGAGGGCGGACGGCGTCTATGGCCAACGGTACATTCGGGCGGTTGTGGCCTTGTTGCGTTCCCCCTCCTGGCGTGCATCGTGGCCGCTCGACCGCGATCCGGAACTGTTGGCGGCCGATCGAAGGCATCCCGAATTGAGGATACCGACCGACTTCTACCCTTACTTTTCACCGCGGCCGTGGACGCTAGACAAAGATCAGGTCGGGCTCCGGGTGGACGACCTGATCGCGAGGATCGCTGGCATACCGGGTGAGATGGAGCCGATCTTCAAGAAGCTCTACAACGGAGAATACGATTGAGTGGCGTCGCATTCAGTGCGGTGGCACTCGCCCGGCACAGGTGCCCGGGCCAAACGGATTGACGCGAGTTCCAACGACAACAAACAATCTCGTCCCCAAACTGCTCATCGTGCCTCCTCAGCAAGACGCGAACCAACCCGGCCCGGCTCCCGCGACGTTCGCCGCGTTGGCCAAGCGGATGGCGGATTGGACCACCCGGGGCGTGCTCAGCGTTCTGGTGCTCATCGCCGGCTTGGGGTTTGGCCGGGAGGTGGTCCAGTGGTGGAGGAGTGAGACGCCGCCGGCCATCGAGGAGAATCCGTTCCTGCCAGCGGATGCCCTGGGCGATCCACGCGAGGTGCACGATCTTCAATTCGGAGACCTTCCCTGGCAGTTTACCCGGCAGTCGTTCGACGGCTCGCGCGAGGCCGCCGTGGCGCTTCTGCGCGACAATTGCCGACAGCGAGCGTTGGCGGATCCGCCGTCGGGAGAATTGCCGGGTCAGGCAGAGAAAAATCTCCTCGCCCGACTCCGTCGCTGCCAGGCGGCGGAAGAGAATCCGGGGAAGTGGCAACTCTACCAGTTGTCCGGCGATTTGCCGATGGTGGCCGTGATCCGGGAGCCGCAGGTTGCTCAAGAGGCGCGTCGCGTGGTAACCTGGGGATTAGCGGTTCCGATGGGACAACAGCGGTGGGCCTTGTACACGCTGGCCGCCACTGGTCCAACGAACGACTCGTCTGCCGGCCTCCCGGAATTACCATTGCCACCCGACAGCAGGAGAGTCCTCTCCCTGCGGGTCGCCGGCGGGGGGACCATGATGAGTTTTCAGGGCGACGCCCCGCCGGAACGTTGGCAACGCTTTTTTGACGACTGGTTCCAGCAATGCGGATGGGTTGGGGACGAACAGTGGACCTCCTCCGGAACGGCTTGGCATCGACGGTACACCTCGGCCGCCCAAGAGGCGTCCAGGGCCATCGAAATCCACCTCCGCCGCAACCGCCTGGGGAAGCTGCTTGGCATTATGAGCGTCCAGGAGACAAAACGCCGCTCCGAGCCGGCTCCCTCTTCCGGTTCGGACCGCATCGGCCCGGCCCCGGGCGGCACGCCCCGGCTCTGACGAACACCCTTCAACACGGATCACTGGCAGTGGAAAGCAGGCAACCATGAAAGGCGCGTACGGGTTGGTGTTGGCGATTGCCCTCGGACTGGTCGCCGGGCTGTTCAACTGGACTTACCTGGAGACCAAGTCGAGCGACGAGGAAAAGGAGGCGTTCATCGGGATCAAGTCGGACGTCGACGTCGACCGAGGTGAAAAGCTCCAACAGCAACACCTGGTCAAGGTGGAGATCCCGCGGCGTGCGGTGGGGAATCTCAAGGGGTTCGCGGTCTCCTATAACGCCCTGCAGAGCGTGCTGGGCCAGCCCGTCTGGCGACACATGAGTGGCGGCACGCTCCTGTTGGAGCAGGACTTGCTCACCCCGCCCCAAGAGTTGAATTTCGGGCCCAATGAGCGGGTCGTGTGGGTCTCGGTCGATCTGCGGTCGCTGGTGCCGGCCCTGATCGTTCCCGGCGATCTGGTTTCCTTCCGCGTGCCACCGTTTCTCAGCGTGACGACGGACTTCGACACCCCGGCGGCCAAGCCTGCCGCGCCCCGGCGAACCACGAGCGGAGGCGAGGTGATCGGGCCGTTCAAAGTGCTCTCGCTGGGCAACCGCCTGGGCACGACCGAGGTGCTCCGGGCCGCACGCGTCGCCCAGGTTCAGGAGAACGTGATCGCCATCGCCGTCACCGTCGACAAGGCCGGCAACCTGGCCCCCGATGCCGAGAAGCTGATGCGGATCCTCGACGAGATCGAATCCCGGCCAATGCGAGTCATCCTTCATCCCCGGCAAGGAGACCACTTCAGAACTCCCTCTCCCTCCGGGAGAGGGTCGGGGTGAGGGGATCTGTCGATATCCCAGTCCATAACAATTCCCCTCACCCTAGCCCTTTCCCGGCGGGAGAGGGGACCTGAACAAGAAAGACCACGGAGAATCATTATGCCGTTGTTCGCACAGGCGGCCGATGCCGCGACGAATCCCGCGTTGGGAATCATGATCTT
>JBDKTH010001216.1:0-15114 GCA_039680305.1 Thermoguttaceae bacterium
TTAGTGAAGCGGGGCCCGGCAGGGCCAAGCTGAACCGAGGCAAGCCAGCGGCCGTGGGGATCAGGGCTACCGCGTGGACCGACGTCGAAGACGGCTTCCTCAAGGGCAGATGCTCCGTGCTCATGGACCGCGATCCGATGATTCAAGGGCCTGGAGGCTGTCGCTCAGCAGGTTCCCCTCGATCGTCGTGGATGGCACCGGCAATTCCGGTGACTGCGCTGCCGCCTGGCTCAACACCAGTCCAGCCGACAAGACCATTAGCATCATTGCGAGCCGCATGACTTTTCGCCTCCGTGCGTTTACCCTTCCTTGGGAAGTCAGAACACGCCGTCTGGGACCTTGCCTCCTTGGCACACCCCGGCCGTGTTGGAACCCCTTTCTTCGAGTAGTCCGACTAGATTGTCTCGGGCCCTATCCAAAACCAGAGACCAATCAAAAGGGACGCGAGCAGAACGCCGAGCAGCAAGGCCATATTGAAGCTCAGCCCAAGCCGTACAGCGAGTGCAAGTGGAACAAACACCGGCAGTCCCAGCGGGACGAGCACAAGCGTTTCCCTGGCCAACCGCGAAATTGCTACCATGTCGCGATGCTGCGTCCATGCCATGACAAACGCGATGATGCTGACGATGGGCAAGGTCAGCAGCACTGCCCCGGCTCGTGGGTGCCGCTCCGACAATTCCGCCACGGCAACCACCACGACCGCCGCGATCAAGCCTCGCACGACATTCCAGCACATAGACTACAACCCTTTCCCCAACACCCCCATCGTCATGGCGTGGCCACTGACTGCATATGCTTGTGGGCATGGTGATGGTCCTGGAAACCGACGGCTGCCGGAACCACGTCAAGCTGCGAATCGTGGCTGGCCGGTGGGGTCGAACTGGCCCATCGCAGGAATAGGGCGGGCACGACGACCATGTTCAGCAGGGTGGAGCTGAACAGCCCAAATACCACCACGATCGCCAAGGGCGTCTGGATCTCGTTGCCGGGCTGGCTGCCACTGAGGGCCAGCGGAACCAGTCCGAGTCCCGCCGTCAGGGCGGTCATCAGTACCGGGGCCAGCCGCTCTATCGAACCACGCCGCACCGCCTCGCTGAAATCCCCGACGCCTTCGTGCTGCTGCAAATACCGGATGTGGGACACCAGCATGATGCCGTTCCGCGTGGCGATGCCGAAGAGTGTGATGAACCCCACCAGCGAAGCGACCGACAGCACGCCGCCGGAGACGAAAACGCCGACAACGCCGCCGATCAAGGCCAGCGGCAAATTGAGCATGATCAACAAGGCGTCACGTACGGAATGGAAGGCCATCTGTAGCAAAAGTGCGATGCAAACGATCACGGTGATCCCAAGAAGGAAAAGCATCCGGGATGCCGATTGGGCACTCTCGAATTGTCCGCCGTACTGGACGTAGTAGCCGCTGTACGCCCCCTGGCCCAAGGGGATTCGATCAGCGATTCGCTTTTGGATATCGGCCACCACGGAGCCCACGTCGCGGCCCGCCACGTTGCAGCTGACGACGATCTTCCGCTGGACGTTCTCGCGGCTGATCGTGTTGGGGCCGCCGTCGCGTTGGATCTTCGCCAGTGCCTCCAGGGGCACTTTCGCGCCGCTAGCAGTCGAGATGGGCATACGGTTGATATCGGTTTCGTTGAACTTGCCTTCCTCGCTGGCCCGCACCACCAAGTCGAAAGCATTGCGTCCTTCGAGCACTTGGGAGACGACCTCACCGGCAAAGGCCCGCTCGATTTCGTGTCCGACCTGCCCGACACGCAACCCGTGCCGCTGGATGGCATGACGGTCGTAGGCGATCTTCATAATGGGCACGTCGGCCTGTTGTTCCACTGTGGGGTCCACCACGCCGGGAATGGTCTCAATCTCCTGTTTCACGAGTTTGGCCAACTGTCGAAGACGCGTGAGGCTGGCCGGATCGCTCTCCGGAGCGAAGAGCTTGATGGCGACCGCCGCCCGTGTGCCCGAGAGCATGTGGTCGATGCGGTGCGAGATCGGCTGGCCAATCTGCACGGCCATCCCCGGAATCCCGGCGAAGTCGTTTCGCAGGGCGGCCAACAATTCGGCCTTGGTCCGTTTGGGAAGTCCTTTTTCCAGGGGCTTGTCCATGTCGATCGAGACTTCGATTTCCGCCCCCTCGACGCCGATCGCGTGCTCGGACAGTTCGGCACGGCCCGTCTGCCGGCCGACCGCCACCACTTCGGGATGCGACAACAAGGCCTCTTCGATCTGGCGGCCGAGTTGGTTCGACTCTTCCAAGTTCGTTCCGGGCAGGGTGTTGGCCCCCAGCGTCAGCGAGCCTTCGTTGAACTCCGGCAAGAAGCTACGGCCCATGTAGGGGATGAAACACAACGCAATCGCCAGCATGGTCGCCGCCGAAAGACCGACCAGATGGGGATGGACGATGACCCAGTCCAGAATCGGCCGGTAGACGTACTTCGAGAGCCGCATGACGAGCGACTCCCTCTCGTGCAGCACCGCCTTACTCGTGGGAAGCAAAACCAGACACAGCGCGGGAGTAATGGTCACAGCCACGGCCAGGGATGCCACGAGGGCCACGATGTATGTCAGGGCCAAGGGCATGAGCAGCCGGCCTTCGACTCCGGAGAGGAAGAACAGCGGGGTGAAGACCAGGATCACGATCAGCGTGGCAAAGAAGATCGAGTTGCGGATTTCCACGCTGGCGTGGAAGACGACCGAAATCGGACTGCGTCGTTCTTCGGCTGGAAGGTGGTGATTCTCTCGCAATCGCCGGAAGACGTTTTCCACGTCCACGATGGCGTCGTCCACCAAGGCCCCGATGGCAATGGCCATGCCGCCGAGGGTCATGGTGTTGATCGAAGCCCCCATCGACTTGAGCACGATCATCGTCGTCAAGAGCGACATGGGAATGGCCACGAGGGTGATGAGACTTGCGCGAAGGTTGCCCAAGAACAACAGCACAATAATCATCACGAGGATGCTGCCGTCGCGCAAGGCCCCTTCCACATTGCGCACGGCGGTCTCGATGAAGTTGGCCTGACGGAAGATGTTCCGGTGGATGGTGATTCCGGCGGGGAGTGTCGCCTGGATTTCGTCGAGCGACTGGTCAAGCCGCTTCGTGAGTTCCAGGGTGTTGACTTGCGGCTGCTTCGTGATGCCCAGCAGGACCGCCGGCTTCCCCATGGCCGATCCGGTGCCGCGTTTCAGGGCGGGCCCGATCTGTACCACACCGAGTTGGCCGACACGGATGGGTACCTCCTTGCGGACGGTGACTACCGTGTCGGCGATCTGCTCCAACTGTTGGACCCGCCCCAGACCTTGGACGAGGAACTCCTGGCCGCCGTCGACCATGATGCCGGCGGTGGCGTTCTGGTTCGTCTGTTTCAGGGCCTCTGCCACTTCCGCAGCGCTGATGTTGTAGGCTTGCAGTCTCGACGGGGAGAGTACGACCTGGTACTGCTTCACGTCCCCGCCAATCGGCGTGACCTGGGCCACGCCTTCGACGCCCAGCAGCCGTCGCCGGATGGTCGTGTCGGCCATCGTCCGCAGATCGAAGAGCGAGTGTTTATCGCTGTGGATGGCCAGGAACAGGACCTCGCCCATCGCCGAAGCCTGCGGGGCCATGATCGGCGGCTCAATCTCGGGCGGGAGATTGCCTCGCACGAGCCCAAGCTTCTCGGCCACGATCTGCCGGTCGGCCAGGATGTCGGTCCCCCACTCGAACTCGACCCACACGACCGAAAAGCCGACTGCGGTCGCGGACCGGACGCGGCGCACGCCCGAGGCCCCGTTCATCGCCGTCTCGATGGGAAAGGTGACCAGTGTTTCAACCTCCGTGGGAGCCATCCCATGGGCTTCTGTGAGGATGGTCACCGTCGGCGCGGTGAAGTCCGGAAAGACATCGACCGGCATGGTCGTCGTGACGTAGAGCCCCACGGCCATCAAGGCCAGCGAGAGCAACACGATCAGGACGCGGTTGTTCAGGGAGAGATGGATGAGTCTTGTAAGCATGGGGGGCTCCTAGTGGGCGTGACCGTGGGCGGGGATCGCGCTGGACATGGTAGACAACCGGATGGTGTAGGCTCCCTTGGTCGCCACCCGGTCGCCAGCCGCCAATCCGTTGCGGATTTCCAGTTGGTCCGCGTCGCGGATGCCAACCTCCACCCGCCGCCGCTCGAACGTCTCGCCGCCACGTTGGAGATAAACGACGATCTCGCCGCCCTCGTCCACGACCGCATCCTTCGGAACGGCCAGGGCCGTCTGCTTGCGGTTGGTTTCCACCAACAGGTCGGCGAACATCCCCACTCGAAGCATCCCATCCGTGTTGGGAAGTTCGTAGCGGATCGGCACCGTGCGGGTATCGGGATCGACGATCGCCCCCACGTCGACCAATCGCCCGCCGCCGCGCAAGATCGGCACGATGCGGTCGGGGTAGGCAGCCAGCCGATAGCTTGCGCCAGGAGCCTGTTGGACTCGGGCAAGGTCGTACTCTGAGACGTTCGCTTCGATCCAGAGCGTATCGAGATTGACAACGTGGAAGAGCTTGCGGGTATTGCTAACCAACTCCCCGGAGGTGACGCTGGCCTCGACGATCGTGCCGGAAATGGGACTCCGCAGGGTCACCCGCATGTCGTCTCGCTGGTCGCCCACGTCGCCGGACGCCTTCATCTTGCCGAGCACCCTGGCCAGTCGCTCTCTTGCATCCACGTAAGGCTTTACCACTTGCCGCAAACCGTCCAACTCGGCCTGTGCCAGCCGGACCTCGTGCTCAGCCGTGAGGAGTTCCTTGCCCGCGGTGATGCCGTCCGCGGCGAGCTTCCGCCGGCGTTCGAGGGTATCCTTCGCCCGCGTCAGGGCCAACCCCGCGGTGCGGGCTTTCGTTTCGATTTCCAGTTGCTTGACGGCCAGGTCGGCGTCGAGGGTCTGCAACTGGGCCTGGTTGGTCACCAATTGAACCGCCTCGGCACCCGCCACCGATGGTTCGACTAAGGCCAGGACTTGTCCTTGCTTGACCTTGTCACCGACTCTCGGAAAGCCTTCGCCCTCCGGCGGCACGGCCTTGCCTGTCACCGGCGAACTGACAATCGCGCCTGCACCCGATGGAACGATCACGCGTCCCGGCACCACCAATCGCTCGACGAGTTCCCGGTTTTCGGCCGGGGCCGTAATCAGCCCTACACGCCACTGCTGCTCCTTGAGAAAGCTGATCGTGTCGGCCTCGTTGTCTTCGGGGGCCGCCTTCGCCGCTGCTAGCGTCTCGTCCTGGCTGCCATAGACGACGACAGGCGGCAGTTCAATCGTCTCGCTGCCGCCCTCGACCTGCGGGCTCTCGACAGTGATCTTGACCTGGTAGGTGCCGGCCTTCGGGAAGGTCACGGAGGGGATGAAAATCCCGGGCCGTGTCGGCTTCTCTGAGCGGATTTCCACCGTGTTCTGTTCCGGGCCGATCGCCTTGAAGACCAGGCTTCCTTCGGTCACCGGGTTACCGTTTCTCATGACGGTCACGTGGAAGAGCGGCTCGATGGCCTTTCCGGCGACGGCATACGGCCGTTCGAGGAAAATGTCTACTTTGTCGGCCCAGAGCGTTGTCTTGACCGTGGGCTCATCGCCGCCATGGCCGTGGCCATGGTCCCCGTGCGCTGCTTCGACGCTGGCTTCACCATGGCTGTGGGCGGCGGGTTGGCTTGCGCCATTGCCTGTCAAAACCTTCGCCACGAGGGCCTCTCGAACCTGTCGATTTGTGGCCAGGAGGTACCCCGCCACTGCCAGCAGCCCGACCACGGCAAACACCACCACCGGACGCACCCATTTCCTGGAACGGGTCATTCTCTTATCTCCAAAGACTGTATCACGCAATTGACGAGTCGCTGTACCGTGACGGGGGGCAAGAACCTTGGCGACCGTACCCGCGCACGGCAGTGCAGCAGGAAGACGGACAATCAAGGGAAGGCCTGAGAGGCAAGCGGTCAGCTTAGCTGAACACCTGAGCGTTCGTGGCGCGCGCGGTCACACAGAGGGAGGGAAGCAACCGGCAGAAGAGAACCGGAGACGGCCGGACCGGTTGCTGCCATGTCGGCTGCCATGGCATTCAAAGGGAGAACCAACGGCGACGCATCAAGCCTGCTGCCCGAATGGACCAGGGGAGCCGAAGAACGGCTGGCCTGGACAAACAACAGCTTTGACTTGCAGCGGTGATCGTCCCCTTGATTGGCGGGCGACTCTGTATCAGGAAGCGTCAGTCGGAAACCGAGCCATTCAAAGTGAAGATGGGAAGTCTCTTCGGCAATTGCCTTCGGCGTAACGGGCACCGAACGGCTTTGTTCGCGGTGGCTCGCGTGATGTCGCAGATGAGCGTCGGCAGTCGGAGCGCAGGCCGCGTCGGCATGATGGTGATGCTCGGAGCCCCCCTCATGCGCATGTTGGAGGAGCGGGGGCGAAAAGCTCCACGCCAACATCGCGGCCACCAGCAGCAAGCTCAGCGGTGCTCGTGGAAAGCCTTTTGTCATTGGGACTTAAACGACACCAACAGCAAAACGTGATGAATTTAGTGGAGTTAGGTAAGCCTCAACGCCCGCATTTCATTGTAAGGTGCCAGAGATCGCAGTCAATCTACCCCGGCAGAGGCGAGCCTATCTCTGATTATCGACAGTCTCCCTACAATCCTCCCATGCGTTTTTGGCTTGTTCTCGACGTTGTCGTGTCCTGAGGATTTGACCAAGCCCCGGAGGGCAGCTTAACGGCATGGGAAAATGGTCTCGTTCCTGCGGTTGGTAAAAGCGCACCATCGCTCGGGTGGGTCTTGTGAGTGGGGGTGGGGTGGCCTCGCCAGAGAAGGGCGAAAGGAGACGGGACCATAGATTGACGCCATCGCTTGTAGGGGGGCGAGCGGTCAAAGGAGAGCACGGCTGAGTCCAAGACGGTTGTTTGCCAAGGAGGCAGGTCTGGCATGGCGAGAAACCAAGCGAGCGGGAACCGGCTGATCTCGGGCGCGCTCACGCGGAATAGCGCAGGATCCGCAACGACCGCTTGGGAAGCTGCCATTGTTTGGCGGGCGCGGCGGCGAGATCGTCTATGGGAACATAGGCGTCGGCCGTCGCGATCTGTTGGGGCGATTGGCTGTAGTTCGCCAGAACCAGATACAAGTCGCGATTGGCAAAGACGGAAGCCACGCAGTCTTTGGGCAGGGGGCTGGCCAGCAGGTCCGAGTCGGCGATTTCCAGGAACGCCCAGGTGCCGTCGGCCACCAGCGGCAGGTACTGCTTGAGCCAGCGGGCGTGGGCCGGTCGCGTCTCGGCGCTGGGGGGAATCGAATCCCAACCGCCGTAGATGTAGGGGCCGCTGGGATGGGCCTGGTGGTATTTCCAGGCCGCCGTGTAGAAGCCGTTTTCTTTGACGCCCGGCAAACGGGGAATGGGGATCACGCCCCGTTCTCCCGTGAGCGGCCGTCCGCCCTGCAACAGCGGAAATTGCATGTAGGGAATCGAATGCAGGAAGTGATCGTTCTGGCTCTCGACCTTGGCGGAGGTCCCTTGGATGCAGGGAACGACATAGGGCGAATGGTTCTTGGTCGCTTCCCGCAAGCCGTCGGCATTTTCGACGTTCTCGCCCACCCAGAGATAGTCGTAGACCTTGAGCCCGCCCGTGCGAGGCTCGTTGGTGCGATCGGCATGCATCTTGTAGATGCCGCCGCGGCGCTTGATCTCGGAGTAGATGAGACACAACAGGTCGGTCATCGCGCCGTCATACTGAGGCGTTTCCTCAAAGGCGACGACCTCATCGGGAGCGGGCTCCTTGATGCGTTTCTCGGCGTTGGGAATATACCCCGAGTCGTTGTAGAGGCCGTCGAGCTCGTAATCTTCGAGGATCTGCACCATGCGCGGCAGGAAAAAGGCTCGCCAGCCCGGACTGGCCGGCGAGCATCGCGTCAGATCCCACCAGCCGTACAGCCCATCCCGCGGGCGCGACCAGTCCTTGCGGTAATCCGGATCGCTTCCGACAAAATAGCCGCTCGAGGCATAGGCGAGAATCTTCATGCCGCGACGGTGGACCATCGCGACAAACCGGCGGAAACCCTCCGGATTGACCGCCGTCAGCTTGTTGCCGCCAAACAGCCCATAGCGATCGTTCCATTCGTCCATCACATGGATCAACTGGATGCCGTGCGCCTTGAGCCGGTCCAATTCTTGTTCGTCGTATTCGCCCGGCTCCCACGGCGTGCGGCTGGGATACTCGCCCATGTTGTAGACGCATTGGGCGGGGAGATAATCGGTGATCAGGTGCTTGCGCATACACCGGCGGATCTTCTGCGTGCAGAGGGCGACGTTCTTGAGCCGCCGCCGGTGGTCCTCGGCCGTGTAGGTGGCCAGAATCGCCGGAGCCGTCGATGAGGCCGCGGCACCGCCGGCCGCCGGGGCGCCGGTTGCTTGGGGAACGCTGAGGGGGAGCGACATGGCGGCGCCTGCCGCGGCGGCCTTCGTACCGGTCTTGAAGAAATCTCGCCTGTTCATGGTAGACTCCTGATCGTTGGTTGATCAACGGTTCACGCGGACTTCGTACCAGGTCGTGGCGGGCTGGCCGAGGGGGACAGTCCAACCCTTGGTCGATTTCTTGGCCTCGAGCGGAACGCCCAGGGGATGGCCGGCGGCATCCAACGGCTGCACGGCAAGGCCGGTTGCGCCGGCCAGGTTTTGCAGCGTCACCGTGCCAGTGACCGGTTCGATGCATGCGGGCGGCGCGCCCCAGTTCTCCAGCGACGTCCGCTTGACGTTCCACTGCATGCCTGAGTTGGCGACTCGCGCCGTGGCCGTCAGCAGCAATCGCGCGGCGTCGGAGATCGGGCGATCGTCCAGCGAACTGAGCGTGATCGCGCAGAATGGGGTGTCGATCTGGGCCGATAGATTCCCGGTCGCCTGGGCATTGGCCTTCACAAAACCGACGATCGCTTGCGATCGCGCGGTCTGGACGGTCACGATTCCCTGCTTCTGGGCAGCCCCGGACCATGTCAACTCGCCCGTATCCGAGACAATCGTGTCGGCCGACGGGGCCTCGAACTTGCCGGTCGGCGGGCCGGCCAACGACGAGATCCGCGCTGCATGGATCAGCGAGAGGACGGCCGGATAGCCGGGCGTGAAATAGGGGGCCTCGGACCAGGGCAGACGCAGGCTCTCGTAGACCTGCTCGGTGGAGTACGACCGCGCGACGGTCTTCGAGGCCCCACGCACGTCGCCGCGCAGGAACATCGGCGCGCAGGCGGCAACTTGCGTCATCTTCATCGGGTCAGGGCCCAGGTCGAAATGCCCGATGCGCGGGGGCTTGTCGCCGACCAGCGGGGTGTGGGCCAACGTGTACCAGAACAATCCGTCCCAGTCGTGCAGCGCGGCATAGGCAGTCAGGATTGGAATCCCTTCGCACGCATATTCGTGAGGGAAGGGATGGTTCACCTCGGAGACCGTGTAGGGCTTGCCGGCCACGGCCGTCCGCGAAAGCTGGACGGGGGTGGAATGGAGCGGATCGTTGACCATCGGCGTGTTGGGGATGTCGAAGCCGACCGTTCGGCCCGTCTTGGGATCGGTCAGGTAGCGGGGATGCTGCCAATAGACGTGCCCATCGACGACGTCCAACAGCGAGGTCGACGCGACCAGCGGATAGCCGCTCTTGCCGTGATTATGATCACTCGTGCCGAGCACGAGCGGCTTGACCGCCAATTCCTCCCGCAAGAAGCGGCCCATCTCCTCGAAATAGCGGCGTTCGATGTCCATGTAGAACGCGGTCTCGGCGTGGAATCGCTTTTGCGGAGCGGCGGCGAATTGCGCGGGACGAAGACGCGGGATGGCTGCGTCGCCCGGCACCCCGGCCGCCTTGCGCAGTTCGGCCAACTCTTGCGGCGAGCGATGCTCGCGCAGCCAGGCCTGGTAGAGGTCGGTCAGTTCCTTCTCATAGCTGGCCGGAATGTCGAGCCATGTTCCCGTCGCCTTGCGGGTCTGTTGGCCCAGGAGCCGATTGGCGAACCACGACTCGACCAGCGAGTTTTCGTTGACCAGCTCGACGAGCGCCACGGCCGGCTCGTTCCGGTACTCGTTGCCTGTGTAGGGATTTCGATGCGTGAGCAGATCCCGCGCGTATTGCTTCTGCAACTCGACCAGCCGCCGGTTGAAGTAGGTTGCGGCTTTGCCGAATCCCAGCAGGTCGGCGTCGCGCACGGCGTCGCCCGGCTTGTAGCGTCGGCCCACGTTCAGGTTGAGATCCGTATAGATTCCCCGCTGCTTGAGCTCGGCGACAAAGAAGTCCAACCGGTCCAGTTGGCCCGCATCGAACGCTTGGGAGTCGTTGCGCGTCGAGTCCAACAGTCCCGACGGCGCGAACAGATCGAGGAAATGAAGTCGCACGCAATTGACGCCGCACCGGGCAAGGTGCGCGGCGATCTGGGGGGCGGCCTGCTTGTCGGGGAAATTGGCCCGGGAGGTGAGGTTCACGCCCCAAATCCGGAACCGCGCTCCCGAAGGCCGCACCAGGTGGCCGTCGGCCACGCGGATGAATCCCGTCTTGCCGGCCGGCGCCTCCAACAGAAAGGCCATACTCACGGGCGAATCGGCGGCGCTTTCCCAGGCCACGGGAAACGGCACGGTCTCTTGCGCAGTCGCCGTGCGGATCGTGAGGGAAACGCACAGCGCGAGGAGGAACAGGGCTTGTTTCATCGAAGGGACTCCAGTCGGGCGGTTTGTGCTGAACACGGGCTTTCCCGCGTGCCAGTCGGCAGGATCGATGGCCAGATACCGCATCCGCCCCTTGTCCGTGGGGTATGGATACAACAGGTGATTCTGGTCGTTGTCAACAGGTATTGTCAAGAGTCGCGGACAGGAGAGGAGCGGCTTGCGATGTTCGCACGCGGCATGTTCCGGGGACGAACGACATGCCGACCTGTCGCTGCGCTCCATGACGGCATGCCACCCAAGAATCACGATCTGCGAGAGCCACTACACGAGGCGTTTCTGCCATCGCCGCTGGAAATGTCCGCGATGCCGTTTTCTTCGCCTTCCGAATCTCCCGGCCTTACTCCTCGATGACGACGATCGAATAAAGCTCAACCTGCGGCACCGTGACCGTGGCGAGGCCGTTCGTCCAGGTCACCTCCAGCGCCTTGCCTTCGGGCTGAAGGGTCGCCGACTTGGGCTTCTGCGGCAAACGGACGGCCACCGTCAGCGGCCCGACCGGCGGAATCTCCTTGATGCCGCCTGCTTTGGGAGCCTCGGCGTGAGGGCCGGACGTGTTGACCAGGTGGACCGCCAGCCGATCGTGGAGCCGGCGAGGGCTGACGTCGACGTGAGGCGAACCGGAAACCTCGACGAGCCGCGCCGGCATCAGGCGGTGCAGGGCCGGCAGGAGCGCGGCGTCGGCCGAGGCGACCGAAACGATCGTCGCCGTTTCCGACGGCTTTGCCGCGGCCAGTTCCGGCTCAAACAGCTTGGCGGGGCCCGGACCGATCAGCACGAGACGGCCGCCTTGCTTGGCGTAGGCGGCCAACTCGTCGCGGAAGGCCGGTTCGAGGTAGCCCCAACCCGGCACGACAATCAACGGCCACTTGGCCATCGCGCCGGTGAGATGATGCTCGGAGACGATCTGGACCGCCGCCTGGTCGTCGAGCATCGTGCGCAGGGCCTGGCGGAGCACGCCGATCCCGTCGCTGCCGGAAGGATGGAACAGTGTCTTGCAGCTATGGTAGTGCCCGGCGGTCGAATAGAGGAGGGCCACCTGCGGCACGGCGGCGGAGTGGTGGCAGAAGGCCTGATACTTGCGGCAGAACTGGGCGACCTCGGCCATGGCGTCCATCTCGGCCGTGCGCACGGAGCCATCGCGATTCTGGGTGAAATAGGCCTGGTAACCGCCGCCCAAGGAGAGCACGACGGCCGCCTCTTGCATCAACTGGAGCGCCGTTTTCTGTTGGCGGGGCTTGGTGTTGAACGACCAGGACATCAGGTCCCACGGCCGGCCCTGGTTTTCCAGGCAACGGCCGGAGAAACGGGCCGAGTTGACGCTGTCTTGCGGCGAGAAGTCGCCCGATAGCGCCGCCACGCCCGCACTGACCGGCTCGGGCATGTGGTCGCTGAAGGCCCAGTTGCTGATGATCTGGAAGTCGGGATGGGAGGCCTTGAGCTGGTCGATGTAGTGCCGCAGATAACGGCGGAAGGCTTCGCGCTGGAACGCCATCCAGGCGTGCCACTGCGGGTCCTTGGGATCACGCGGCGCCGCCTGGGCGCCGGTCGTCGCGCAGAACTGACGGACGGCCGCATCGCTATAGTCGACGGCAGTGCCCCAGCACTCGCCGTCCACCCAGACGCCGTCCACGCGATACTCGCCGGCCAGCTCGCGCAACTGGGGAATCAGCAACTGGTCGACGTAGGGCCCGAAGACCGAGGTGGCTCTGTCCGACGGCTTGCCCGCGGCGTTTCTCGCAGCCCAGTCGGGATGAGTGGCCACGGCACGGCTGTCCCACACGCCCGAGTAGTGCATGAACAGCGACACGCCGTTGCGCCGCGTCACCTCGCGCCACACCCGCAACGGGTCGCCCACAAACCCGGGGACCGGATTGCCGACCTTCGTGGGATAGCTGGTGTAGCCGGGATGGCCTTTGCAGTCGATCTGGATGTAATCGGGATGGACCTTGTCGAGGATGAGTTGGACCATCTCCGGCGTGGTGTGACGGCCGACTTCCTTGCAGTCGGGGCCGGCGTGGAAGTCGAAGTGGATGCCCAAGAAGGCATCGGCTCGCTTGCAACGCGGAGCCTCGTCGGCCGCCCAGCCGGGCTGCCCCGAAATCAGGAAACTAAGGGCGGCGAACACAACCAGCGGCAGAGAAAGCGTGCGAGGTCGGAGCATGGCGGGGCCTTGTGGTTGAGGGCAGGAGGGTACTTGGACGGTGGGCCGCCTCACTATCGAGTGGGCTCGGCGGTGACGGGAAACATGGAGATCCGGAACTTGGTGCAGCCGTAGGGAATCAGCGTTACTGTTTCTGCGGGCTTTGCCTTGGCAAGCGGTCGAGGCGGCAGCCGTGGGGTTTTGGGGTCGGGATCCCAGGCGACCTCGACCGCATTGGCCCGCAGCTTCAGCGGGGCCGCCAGCGGCCAGTCCCATTGGGCAGGCATCGCCGTGCGTTCCAACTGCAGGCTGGGGTTTTGCACGTCCAACGCGAATTTCCACCGGGCGGACGGATCGGGGGTGTTGGCGTCCGTGGTGTCGGCAATGGGCAGCGCGAACAGCAGGGGGCCATAGGAGACGGTGGCGTAAGGCGCGCCTCGGGGGCTGTCCTTCTCCGGGATCGTCACGAGCGTGGCTCGGTGCCGGCCGTCGTAGGGCGCACCCTGCGACGCATCACGCCCGGTTTGCAGACTCGCGGTCATGGGGAAGTGCAGGCGGACCGTGTCGCCCGGCTTCCAGGTCCGGTCGAGACGGACAAATCCTCGGGCGCTCGGTTGGAGGGCGACTGCGGAGCCATTCACGCTGAGGGTGGGATTGCTGCACCAACCGGGAACGTGAAACTCCAGCGGGAACGCCGCTTCCCGACGGGGCTCGACGGAGATGTCGATGGTTTCGTTGAAGGGATAATCGGTCTTGCAGGCGAGGACGACCGGCACGCGGTCGGCCGCCATCGCCGTCACCTTGCAGGGGCCGTAGCAGGTGGCCGCCAGGCCGTTGTCGTAGGTGGCCATCCACATGTGCGTGACATACCACGGCACGATGCGGTTCAGCGCGGCGGTGCAGCACAAGGGCCCATGCTTTTGCTGGTAGGTGCCTCCGCGGGCCCTGGGCCCATGGGGAAAGTCGGGCGACAGGTTGGCGAACCGGTTGGGGCTCTGGAAGTAGACGTGGGTCGTGAAGTCGCGCGCGACGGTGGCCGGCCCCGCGTTGAAAAGGGCCCGCTCGGCCCGATCGGCCATCCGGCCGTCGCCGGTCACGGACAAGAGGCAGAGTTGGCTCCACACATACCCGGCCACATCGCAGGTCTCGGTCCCCCGGAACGCGCCCGTGGGACCGTACCACTCGTCGGCGACGGGGGCCCCGTGGGGTTGCATGGCCACGCGTTCCAGGAGGTCATGCCAGCCGACCGCCGCCTGGAGGTAGCTCGCGTCGCCGGTCCACAGATAGCCCACGGCCCAGGGCGTCGTCGTCTCGATGAATTCGACCACATGCTGGTTCTCGACGGTTGTCCCCGGCGTCAGGTCGGGCGCCGTGCGGTACCGCTTCAGGTCCGGCTTGAGCGCCGTCCCGTCTTTCTTGAACATGGCGTCCAGCGCATCGGCGATGCGCCGGTTGCCCGTCCAGCAATAGGTATCGAACGCCGGCCATGGATTCGACATATTGCCGGGGATCGACCGCAGGCAGTCAGGATCTGAGCCGTAGGCTTTCTCGAGCGCTTCCAGAATATGCTTGTCGCTGGAGCCGGCATAGAATCCCGTCATGGCACGCCCCAAGAGACCACTGGCCCAAAGCGGCCATTCGCCCTGGGCGGCGATCGCCTTCTGGTCAGCCGGGTTCTTGCGGTCGAGCCACCAGAGGAAGAGCGGGCCGGTGGTGTTCACGTGGTCGGCGACCGGGTACAACCGCCGTTTGGCCTGCTCGATCAGCATTTCGTCGTGCAAGGCGTAACCGAGGCGGGCCAGCCCATCGAACCAATAGCCGCCCCCTTCGTACGGCCAGGCCCCTTTGGACCAGGCAAGTCGTTCCCTGGTCATCTTGTGGTCGGCGGCCCAAGCGCGCTTGAACTCGTCGTCAACCTCGTCCATGTGCCCCGTGAAGCCGTCCCGCGCCGCCAGGCACCAGTCGCGCAGCCAACCGGCTGGCTCCACGGCCCCCGGGGGCAACGGGATGAATGCCGGCCGCGTCGGCGGTTCGAACGGCCGGGCGTAGTTTGCTGCGGCAGCCTTGCTTGCCGGTTGTGCCGCGACCACGTCCGGTGGCTGAACGCCCCCGCAGACAGCCGCCAGCAGCAATGCCGCGGCAACACAACGCTGCGCCGATAGACGGACGAGGCTTCGCACATCCCGTTCGAGACTGATCGCGGGCTTCATGGAAAGATCCTTTCGCGTTGGCGCTGCCGGCTGCCGGCTCCTGGCTTTCGTCGTGGCC
>JBDKTH010000357.1:0-9052 GCA_039680305.1 Thermoguttaceae bacterium
GCAAGCTCGGCGCCGCCCTACCTTGCTGATCTTGTTGGGCCAATCCCATCAGCCCGCTCCGGCCCCAGCGCTTACTCGGCCCGGACCACCTGTACGCCGGCCTTGCGGAGCGACGCCAGGATTTTCGCATCCGCTTGGCGGTCGGTGATCAAGCCGGCCCAGTCCTGGAGCAGGCCGAATCGCCAGAGAGCCGTCTTGCCCAGCTTGGAGCCGTCGGCCACCACGTAGACCGTTGTGGCGGCGGCCGCCATCTTCGTGAGCATTCGGGCGACCTCGGGAGACTGGTTGTAGACCGTGCCTCGCGCGTCGACCGCATCGGTGCCAAGAAACGCCAAGTCGGCGTGGAGCGTTTCGAGATTCGCCTCGGTCAACGCGCCGCCCAGGTCGGGCGACTCGGGCCGCAGATAGCCTCCCAAAAGCAGGACTTGGAGCTGCCGGTCGTATTGCAATTCCGCGGCAATCGGCAGGGAAGTGGTAATCACCGTCAGCCCTTGCTTGCCGTGGAGATGCCGGGCCAGGGCGAGCGTGGTCGTGCCGGAATCGAGAAGGACCGTTTGGCCGTTCTCGATGCGTGCAGCCGCCGCACGTCCGATGGCTTCTTTGGCCTGCGGCTGCTCTTGCAGCCGGCTGCGAAAGGCAAACTCGAAGCTGAACCGCTCGGCCAGCGCCGCCCCCCCGTGCGTCCGGAGCACTCGCCCTTGCTGGGCCAGGGCCGCCAGATCGCGTCGAATGGTCATCCCGCTGACCCCCAACTGGCGGACCAACTCATCGACCGAGCACTCGCCGCGCTCGGCAATCAATCGGCAGATCTGCTCTTGTCGCGTTTCCTGGCTCATCATCGCACCTGTCGCTTGATGATACGCGAGGTTCGCGACAAGCACAACCCGAGGGCGTTCCCTAATGGGGTTTGACAAACACGACCGGCAATCGACCGCGAGGCGTTCCAAGGAAGGTAAGGAACACTAATCTTCACTAATCGTCGCTAATGGTTGGATCTTCCAAGCATCGTCGTGTGGTATGGGATCGTTCCAGAGAGAGTACGGGTTCCTTCTCTGGTTCCGCGACTTCCGAACCTCTGGATCAGAGAAGAGGAACCCGCACTTCATTCTTCGGACATTCCTTCGTCATTTGGCTTTCGACATTCGTCCTTTCCCCGACACCACCGACCGGATCAGCCGATCCGCGTTACCGTAGAAAAGGGCCTCGGCCGTCCCTCGGTCCGTCAGGCCCAACTCCTGGCAGGCCTGCTTGATGGCCAACAAGTCCTCGTACATGTAGAGCGTGTACCGGGCTTCGATCTCCGGCGGCTCACGCTGCCGATTGAAGTAGAAATCATAATTGGTGCGATTGATGTAGCTCTTGCCATCGTACTGACGCCGGCCGCGCATGTAGAACACGGGGTTGTCGGTCCCGTAGAGCAAACGTTCGGGGCCGATCTGCTCCAGGGCCACGCGGTGGGAGGCCGGGTTGAGCACCGCCGAGGTGTCGAACAAAATCCCCGGATCGTCGGCCAACGGCAGGAGCCCTTCCCGGGCGTGGGCTTCTGTGTAGCATCGGCCCAGGTGGGCCAGCACCAGGACCACGTTGGGATAGCGACGACGCAACTCCCGGATCTCCCGCAGGTTGTCCGGGTGGCCGAGGCGTGCGGCCTTGGGCACGTGCAGCGTCACCCAGGCGTGCCGGTCGTCGAGAACCTCCAGTAAGTGATGCGGCAGGAAGTCAAAAATCCCGGCCTCCAGATGCTCGTCCCGGGTGAGGCGATTGGGGCTGATCAGCGAGTAGTAAGGTTTCGCGCCCAGGACGCTAGGCCGGGCCAACTCCGCCGCGAGCTTGTCGGCCGACCACTGCGGGCGCACGACCGCGAGGCTGTACCAGCCGCGTTTCTGGCATTCCCGCTGGACGTACGCGTTGCCGGCCTCCAGGTCGAAGTCGAGATCGGGCAGCCCGAAGGCCAGGCAACCGACCTCCCGGCCGGGGAAGACGATCCCGTGGCACCGCTCGGCACTCGGCGCATCGATCGGTTCGAGCACCTCGGAGACCCAATATTGCCGCCGCATTCCCGCCGTCATTGGCTCGCGCCGAAGCGAGGGATCGATCACGTGCGTGTGGGCGTCGTAGATCCGCGACGGCAGCCAGTCCTCCAAGTGCTCCTGCCAGAAGGCCCGGTCCACGTCGGTGTATTGCCAGACATAATGAAGCGGAATCGGTTCCATGACGTCCTCACGGCAAGTTGGCGGCAGAATAGGACTTGGCATCCGCGAGCGCGGCAAGGTACGCCGCACGAATCGGCCGATACACGTCCGCATCCGGTCCGGGGAGAACCTGACGCGAGGGTGACACCATCGATTGGGCGAGCGTGTCCAACGGAACGGCCGGCTCCAAGAGCCCTCGGGCGATGATCGCCGCGCCCAGGGCGCTGGTGTCGGCCTGAGAGGAGCAGGCCACGGGCAGGCCGGTGACGTCGGCCAGGATCTGGGGCGTGGTCTGGCTGGTCGCCGCCTTGCCACACAAGATCAGGCGGTCGACGGCAATCTCTGCCTCGGCGAGAAACTCGAGGTAGCGGGTCAACTCGCACGCCAGCCCCTCGACCACGGCGCGAAGCACGTGCGCCGGCCCATGGGCGAGTTGGAGACCAGTCAACGCCCCTCGCGTCTCCGGCGTCACCCCCGCACCGCCACCCGACGCCAACAGCGGCACGCACCTCAACCCCTCGCTGCCCGGCGCGACCGAGGCGATCACTCGATCGAGGTCGTCGGCCGCGGCGTCGTGCATTCCCAAAAGCCTCCGAGCCCAGTCCAGCGCTGAGCCGCCGTTGACCAGCGAGAGGATCTGTCCAAACAGTCCCTCAACGACGTGGGTGCAGATGAACGCTTCGTCGATGACCGGCTGGGGCAGTCGATCGGTCACGGCCAACAGGACCCAGGCGGTGCCCGTGCCGAGCATCACGTCGCGGGGACGGTTCGCGCCGCAGCCCAACGCCGCGGCATACTGGTCGTGAATCGCCGGGGACACGGGAATCCCCGGCTCCAGGCCGGTCTGCCGGGCGACCTCCTCCAGCAGCACGGCGGCCGTGTCGCGGGGCGAAAGCAGGTCGGGCAGTTGGCTTTCGTCAATCCCCAGCCGCTTGAGCAACTCGGGCTCCGACTCGCCGCGTGCCGGGTTGTACAAGAGCGTCAGTCCGTGGGAGGTGGCGTCGTGGGCTGCCCGACCGCAGAGTCGGGCCACGATCGCATCGCCCACGAAGCCGATCCGGTTAGGACGGTCGAGCAGGGCCGGTGCCTCGCGGCGCAGGCGCAGCAGTTGCCCAATCGCCTGGCCGCTCTGTCTCCGGGCGATGTGGTCGACCAGCCAGGTTCGCCCCAGCTCGGCGGTGATCGCGTCGTCGTACGGGCTGCCGCGCCGGTCGAGCCAACTGACGACGCGGCCCGACGGCCGCCCCTGGCCATCGAGGATCTGCATGGCCCCGCCTTGGCTGGACACGCCGATCGCCCGGATGCGTGACGCATCAACGCCGTCGGCGGCCGCACGAATCGCCGCCAGTGCGGCCGAGGCGATCTCCTCCAGATCCTGCTCCACGGCTCCATGGCCGACGTGGAACAGTTGCACCGGAGCCGAGCCTTGGGCTAACACGCGTCCCTCGCCCGTGGTCACGACGGCCTTGACGTTCGTCGTGCCCAGGTCGAGTCCCAACAGCAGCACGTCAGACTTCACAATACTCGGCTCCCAGGATCGCGGCCGCCATGCGGAGTCGGCCGCGGGCATCGCCGGAACAGACGGCGTTGTGGTGCGGCCCGCCCGCTTGAGCATAGGCCGTGAGGAATTGACGCACGTCGCCCGCCGGACGCAGCTTGAAGTGCGGGACGCACATCGACGCTAGCGGCCCGAAATCCTCGATCGTTGCCAGCGAGGCCACGATCCGCCAGCCGCTGGGGCCTTGCGTCAACGCGGCCAACGTCGCCGGTCCCGGCTCGAAGCTGGTGACCAGGCACAACTGCCGGTCGCGGGTCCGCGTAATCGGCATGGGCCGAGCCACCAGCGGCACGCGCCGGTCGCGCCGGGCCATGGCCACGTTCGCCTCGCCCATGTGGCTCATAAAGAGACTGTTGCCCGCGAAATCGACGGTAAACATCTCGGTGAAACTGGCCGGCGGACTGAGGCAGTCGAATAGCGTCGTTGCCGCGGCGGCTACCAGGTCCCCCTCGCCGCCAAACCCCACGCCATCGGCCATCAGCCGGCTTGCGGCCACAAACGGCACGGTCGGCACGCGCTCGTCGTCGCCAAAGGCCATGAACTGATAGGTCAGCGCGTCGAGCCGATGGTCGGCCACCATCCCACGCAGGGCGAGTTCCACCCGAGCGGTCGAGGCCAGGTCCAGATCGGTCACGTCGGCCGCCACGTCGTACGATTGGCGATACTCGCTGACAAGCCGGCCGACCTCGTCAGGCTTAGCCATCGCCGCCCGGTTGATATAGTCCTCCACGGTCAGGAGCGTCCCAGAACAGCCGAGCGTCGCAACCAGGTGAGTCGAGTCAACGGCAAAGTCGCCCATGCCGGGGAACGGATAGCCGAGCATTCCCACCCTTGCCGTGCGAAGCCGGCGCACAGCCGCTGCCGCCGTAAAGAAATCGACCAGCTCGTCGATCGCATGGGGATCGCGCAGATGGCTCGTCACATAATGAAACGGCACGCCGCTGCGCAGCAGGACGTTGGCCAGATCCTGCGTGCCGTGCACGCCGTGATTGGCCAGCAGGTCGGCTAGCGTGAACCGCTCGTCCACGCGATACAGTTCCTGAGTGTTCCAGAGCACCACGGGAAGCCGCGTCTGTCGTAGCGGGCCAAGGGCCTGTTGGCTGGGAGCATAGGTCAGTTGCAGGACCAGGATCGCATCGGCCCCGGCGGCCTCATAGCGGGCGATCGTGTCGCGAATCTCTTCCACACAGTAGACGGCACGCTCGAAGAGCACCTCGGCCTTCGCTTCCAGGGCCGGTAGCACCAGTCGGCGAACCCACTGCTCGCGCTCGAGCCGGAGTTCCGGAGCGAGGGTTTCATAAAGCTCCAGGGTCAGGGCCAGCAGGCCGACTTTCGGCCGCAACGGTTGTTGTCGCATCATCTCTCCTCAAGACCATTTCCAAACTCCCTCTCCCGGAAGGAAAGGGGACCGTCGCCGTGATCGTTTCTCAAACCAGCTTATGCTCACGGGCAACACTCTCCGGATCGGCGGCCCGTTTGACCACCTGGCACAGGGCAGCCTGGAAGGCGTGGGGATCGGCCACCTGGATCGCGTTGCGGCCGAAAACCACGCCCCCGGCCCCGGCAGCCACTTCGCTAGCGGCCAGCTTCAGGGCGTCGAGTTGCGTGGGGAGCTTCTCCGCCCCCAGCCCCAGCACGGGGACCGGACAGGCACTCGTCACGGCGGCGAAATCCACCGTGTTGAACGTCTTGATCACGTCGGCCCCCAACTCGGCGATGATCCGTGTGCCGATTCGCACATTTTCGTGTAGTTCCTTCGCACTCATCGTCAGGTGGCCGGTGGGAAAGTATTCGCCGATCACGGGGATTCCAAGCCGATGGGCCCGATTGGTCAGTTGGCAGAAGATGTCGACGTTGGCCGCATCGCGTTCCTCGCTGCCGGTCTGCAGCGTGAGCGACACTAGGGCCACGTCCATCCCTTCGCGCAAGGCGTCTTCAACGTCGTAAGCCGGCACACTCCGCGCCTGGCGATAGTTCCAGTGAAAACAGTAGACCGTATTCCAATTGAGCCGGACCACGACCAGCGGACGCCGCGTGCCGGCGAACACCGGATAGCAGTGTCGCAGCATGCCGGGGGCCAACAATACGGCGTCGACGCACGGGTTGATCCGCGCGGCCGTGGCCGGCAGGTCTTCCATGGCCGGGATCGGGCCGTCGAACATCCCATGGTCGATCGCCACGATCACCGCGTGGCCGTCGCCCATCAACCGCTGTAAACGAATCTCACGTCCATCCATCAGGGAAACCTCATGTAGAAGAACAGCACCGCCGCCGTGATCAGGGCCCACCAAAGGGTCGGATTGCGCAGTCCGCGCATCTTGGCCTTCAACTCCGGCGGCAGAGCAAGGCTTTCACGATTCCAAATCAGCCCGGCGATCGCTTCGGCGGGCTTGGGACGAGTCATCAGGCTGACCACCACGCACGTGCCCATGCAGAGCCAGAACACGATCCCCGTACGATTCAAAAACGGCATCTCGGGCAGCAGCAGGTCAAAGGCCAGCGTCAAGGGGATCGTCAGCAGCCCGGCGGCCAGGGCGCCGGCATGGGTCGTCCGTTTCCAGAAGATCCCTAAGAGAAACATCGTGGCAATGCCCGGCGTAAAATAGCCGTAGGCGTTGTACAGGTAGACGAAGATCGGCCGTTCGGTCATGCCGGTGAGCACCTCCGCCCAGAAGATGCCGAAGAGGATCGTCACGACGCCGAACATCCGTCCAAAACGAACCGCCTGGGCGTCGTCGCCACTGAGGGCCGGGGCGTGTCGCCCCGCTTCCTGAACGGTACGCTCCGTCTCCGTGTCGAATCCCGCGATCGCTTTTTCCGACGCCCTGCGTCGTACCCGACGCTGCTTCCAGGGCAGGTAGAGGTCGATCGTGGCGATCGTCGTGCAGGAGTTGACCGCCCCGGAGATGTGGCTCATTACGGCGGCGATCAGCCCGGCCATCACCAGCCCCACGAGCCCCGAGGGGAGGAGCCTTTCGACGAGCAGGGGAAAGACCACGTCGGGACGCTCCAAATTGGGAAACAGCTTGGGGGCCACCATTCCCGGCACGATGATCACCAGGGGAATGAGGAACTTCAGGTAGTCGGTGAAGACGACGCCCATGCGCGCGTGCCACTCGTTCTTGGCGGCTAAGGCCCGCTGGACGATAAACTGGTTCGCAGCGCAATAGAACACGCTGATGCACAGTACGCCGCCAAGATACATCGTCCAGGGAAAATCGGGATCGTCGGCCGGTAGCAGGAGATGCCACTGGTCCGACATCTCCCAGACCGCCGCCGGCCCGCCCACCGCCTGGATCGTGGCGATGCTCAACGCAATGCCGCCCAACAGGAGCACCACCAACTGGAGCATCTCCGTCCAAACCACCGCGCGCAGGCCGCCGGCGATCGTGTAGACGCCCGTGACCACGGCCAGCACGACCACGCTGACCATCACCGGGACTCCCAGGAGTTGGTAGATCGCCAATGCGCCGAGGCAGAGCACGGCGCTGATCTCCACAAAGAGATAGGTCAGCAGGACGAGCACGGCGTAGACCGTCCGGGCCGCGCCGCTGAAACGCCGCTGGAGAAACTCCGGCATCGTGTAGAAGCCGTTGCGCAGATAGAACGGGAGGAAGACCCAAAGCAGGGCGTTCAGGCCGATCAGGATCGCGCCCCATTCGATCGTCATGGCCACGAATCCGCGGCTGTAGGCCACGCCCATCGCGCCGACCAGATGGTGGCTCGAGATGTTCGAGGCCACGATGCTGCCGCCGATCATCCACCAGGCCAGCCGGTCGCCGGCCAGAAAGTAGTCCCGCTTCGTCCGCTTGGCCAGGCGCGACGCCCAGATGCCGACCGCCAACACCGCCAGCATGTAGAGGGCGAAGACCGTGATGTCCAGCGGCGTGAGGTGAAAGCTCATGGCGAGTCCTGCGGGCTAGTGCGGAAGCGTCGCGCGGAGGGACTACTTCGGGGCCTGCTTGACGTAGAGCTGGCGGATCTCGTCGGCCGACAGCGTCCGGCGGTAGAGGCGGAAGTCGTCCAGCTCGCCGGTGAACAGGGCACCGTACTGGCCGAGGAACTTGCCGCCCAACGTGGCCGGAACGCCGTCGAAATCGAAGCCGCTCTTGACAGGTTCCTGGGCTTCGCCGTTCAAATAGCCGGTGGCCTGCCCTTGGGCGTCGAAGACCACGGCCAAGTGCATCCACGTGTGATGACGCAGGCCACGCGTGATGACGCCCAAGCCCTGCTTGTCGGAAACGACGTCCACCTGGCCCATCAGACGGAGCGAGCCGGCCTGGGTCGACGGTCCAGCCGCCTGGGAAAAGAGCCGGCGGTCGTTGACCAGATCGCGAGTCTTGAACCACAGGACGACCGTGGCCGGGGCCCGAAGCTTGAGGTCGCCCAACTCCACGACCTGATCCGAATACCCGTCGAAGTGGAGGGCCTTGCCAACCACGCCATTGACGAGCGTCTGGCCGTGGAGTTTCACGGCCCGGCCTTGGGCGGCGTCGGGCGTGGTCGTGCCGTCGGCCGCCAGCGTGTCGAACGGCAGGTGCAGGACGAGGCCTTCTTCGGCCGCCGCGGCGACAGTGCCGCAAAAGAGCGACGCGGCCAGGATTGCGATCGTCGAAAGAAATCGTGTCGTCATGGGAGATTCTCCTTGGAGTTTCGCACGGTTCCCCGAACGGGAACCATCGGGCTAGTGGCTAGTCAGTTCGAAGTTGAAGGTGGTTGTGCCGCCGGCGTTGATCTCGGCGGTGAGTTGGCTGTTGATATTGTACTTGGCCGGGATCCGTTCCCTGGCCGGTGCGGGGGCTTCACTGCCCGGAGGGCCAGACGGGACGTTGGCGATCGCGCCGGCCGAAAAGACCCGCACGGTGTACTTGCCCGGCGGCAGCCCCTTATCGACGGGAACGCTATACTGGCCATTGGCGATCAGGGCGCCGCTGAGTAAGCCGTTGGAGGCGCCCGTGGGGACAAACTCGATGGTCCCGCTGTCCAGCGGCTGTCCATCGAGCGTCACGGAGCCCGAGACGGGCTGGAGGTTGAGCGGATTCCCCGGCCGGCACGCCCCGCAGGGCGGCAGCAACAGAAGCATCACGATGAAAAGGAGTGTACGCGGTGACATCGCACATCATTCCGGGAAGTTGCCAAGAGACCTCGTGAAACGGACGGGACTCGTTCGGTCAAAACTCGCCAAGAACCTCGCCGCCTTGGGTCGTGCTCAAGGCCCGCCAGGTGTTGATTGCGATCGTCTGGGCGACGAACCGCACCGAGGCGTCGCACAGGGCGACGTTCACGCCGCCGGGATGCCGGC
>JBDKTH010001279.1:0-2090 GCA_039680305.1 Thermoguttaceae bacterium
CGTTTCGGCCACGTCATAGCGCAGCGTGTCCAGCGTGACCAAGAGCACGTCGTGCGTTCCCACCAGTTGTCTCGCCTTGAGCATACCCTGCCCTCGCTTGCGCCTGTCGGGCCATTGTGCCAAAGCGAAGCTTCGGCCGCAAGGGATGGGGTGCCCATCGCCCGATTTCCGGTCAAAAGCGGGGACCGAAGGCCTGCCCCCCAGATCCCCGGAGATTTTCCGCTTTTGACTAGGGATCAAGGCTGGGGACTTGAGGGCCGCGCAGCGGCCAAGGCACGTAGCCGTGGGCGTGAGCCCACGGAATCTAGCATGCCAATCCCTCGTGAAGCCGCGTAGCGGCGACGGTCGGTCGGTTCACCGTCGCCGCTGCGCGGCTTTGTAAACGTCGAGGGGGCCTGTTTTCCGTGGGCTTGCGCCCACGGCTACGCCCCTCGACCGCTGCGCGGTCAGCCAACGGAACCGGACACGGCGGTCGATCTCAACGTAGACAACCTGAGCAGCACCTAGCCTTCCCCGAGCCAAGCCCGCAAGAGACACTCCTGTAGCGCCGCCCAGCCGTCGACGCCAGCCGCGGGCGACGGCAGGCGATCTTCCTCGATCCAAAGCGAGGGGACGGGGCCGTCGACCACCAGGCTCGCGAACCCGGCTTGTTCACGCGACACCTCGACCGCGTTGGTCGAGACGGTCAGGCAGTGGCACTGGCTGCGGCGGGCGGCCTGCTGGCAACGGCCGGCAAGCATCCCGGGTGTGACGCGTTCCACGCTCGCCGTGCCGTTGGCAATCTGCTCGGCAAGCAGCATCTCCACAAGCTCCTTCTCCGGCTGGAGAATCTGGTCCCCTGAGTCGAAAAAGAGGAACTGGAACACCATCGCTTCGTCGCTGAGCCACTCGATCAGCTTGCCGACCAGAGTCAGCAGGAAGGCCAACGTCAGGACGATCCGTTGATAGGGGAGCGCGGCGTCTTTGAAACGGGCTGCGACCAGATCAGGCCATAGGGCCAAGACCACCGTGCGGCGGCGCCGGAGGAACTGGTTTTCGTCGCGCGAGTAGTAGAGCAGTTCGTCGCGAACGAACTTGATGTCGAACAGGTCCGGCCGGTCGTCGGGCTCCATATAGCTCAACTGGGAGTGCAGGAGGCTTTCCATCGACCCGCGGTTGGAAATCGAGGCAAACCCGCCCACCGGATAGTGGTCCTCGTCGAGGATCGGCGTGGTCACCTGGTGCGAGCGGGATCGCAGACGGGGCTTGTGACGCGGCAGAAGCGAGGCCATCTCGTCGGCCGCTTGCAGCACCTGCCGGAGGGCCAGACGCTGCCCGAACTCGGCCAGGGCGGTGCCCCGCTCCAACTCGAACACGTCTTCCGGGCCTGTCAGTTCCCCGCTGCTGCGGATCGCCGTCACCATCTGCGCATGGTGACTGGCCAGGTTCGCATGCAGCCCCTCGACGCGGATCGATTCCCAGCCTTCGGCGAGCATCTCCTCCATGGGACTGTCCGCCAGTTGCTTCACGACCGCCGGGCTGAGGATCGCCCCGCCGATGCCGGTCCGCAGCGAGATCTGGTGGACGAGAAAGGCCAATGCCCGAGAACGGTCGCGGCCCTGGTAACGCAACAACGCGTCGGCGGCCCGTTGAAAACCGAGATCGACGTAGAAGCGGCCGAGGACATAGTCGTCATACTCCCGGGCCAGACCGGCGGCGATTCCAGGGACCGCGGCCAGGGCATGCGGGGCTTCAGGGGGACCGCTTGCCAGGGCGATCTGGCCCACGTCGGCCACGAAGCCCACCGGCGGCAGGGGCGAGCCGGCGGAGGCGATCTCCAGCGACCAGCCGAGCGCCTCGGCCGCCCGGAGCGGGGTCATGGCCGCCGCCCGGGCCAGCCACAGGCCCTGGAGGAGCCACGTCCGAGCGTCGTCGGGATTGCGCAGTTCGTAGACGTTCATCGGGACCCTAGGCCTCGCCCAACAGCAACGGAACCTTCTCACGCAACAGGGCCATCTCCTCGTGCGATTCGCCCAGATAGGCCAGCAGGCGAAGGTCGTCGCGGCTGACCGTGCCGCCGCGCAGTAGCCATGCACGCACGCGGAACAGCT
>JBDKTH010001299.1:0-3541 GCA_039680305.1 Thermoguttaceae bacterium
AGGGGCTTGCGAGTGCTTCTGGTCGAAGACACGCCCGCCAACCAGAAGCTCGTACACTACCTACTGAGCAATCGCGGGCACACGGTCGTGGTGGCCGAGAATGGACGCGAGTCGCTCGATCGACTGACCGCCGAGGACTTCGACCTCGTACTGATGGACGTGCAGATGCCCGAGATGGACGGGTTTCAGGCAACGGCAGCAATTCGCGTCCTTCCCGATGCACGGAAGGCCAGGATCCCGATCGTCGCCATGACGGCTCATGCACTTAGAGGCGATGCGGAACGCTGTTTGGCCGCCGGAATGGACTCCTACCTGAGCAAGCCGATCGACGGCCATGAGCTCATCGCCCTGGTTGAACGGCTCTCTGGAGCGGAGTGCCCAACGATCGAAGACGGCGGACAGCTGGCGAGGGAAGGGACGATGTCGAGCACGTCTGCCGCCCAGAAAACGTCTGAGCCAGCGTCGGAGGACGCTGGTACCGAAGCCGTTTTCGACCTCGGTGAAGCGGTCCGTCGCTGTTTCGACAACCTTGACATGTTTCAGAAGATGGTGGGATGCCTCTTTGATGAGTCGGACCCACTCGTAGCGCAGATGATGGCAGCCATCGAGCACAACGATGCAGCCTCGCTGGCTGCCACCGTTCACCGGCTCAAGGGAACCGTGGTTTACCTGGGCGCTAAGCCCACTGCGGACGTCACGCTGCGAATCGAGCAGTTGGCCAAGGCGGGTGACATGCCCAAGGCTGCCGAAGTGATCGACGAGCTAGATCGCCAGTTGAAGCATCTCAAAGAAGCCCTGGCCCCACACCTATCGCGTTAGCTGGGCCTGAAAAGTCGGTTCATCCGGCGGAAGCGCACCTAACGGTACGTTGGGGGACGCTGTCCCCCAAACCCCCTGGGATTTATCGCTGTCGTGCCAAGCCCGGAGCGATGCCGTTGACGAGGAGAACCGCGGGGTGGCCGATACGATCGTCCCCGGCTCTAGGATTGGCACTGGATTTGTGGGCCGGTCTGAACCGACCGCGCAGCGGTCAAGGGACGTAGCCGTGGGCGCGAGCCCACGGAAAGAAACGCCCTACGCACCTCGCCAACCGCGCAGCGGTGACGTGCCGTCCGCGACGTCACCGCTGCGCGGTTAACGCGAGATTCCCGGACGCACCACCCCGTGGGCTCGCGCCCACGGCTATGTCCCTTGACCGCTGCGCGGTCGGTGGCCTTGCCATGGAGCATCGTGGGCGACTTCGCCTCTCCCTTGCCTGGCCCTTGGACACCCGAGTCATGCCTTAGAAAACGCACCGTTCCATCCCACTCACGTCTTCTCCACCCCAAACCCGGAAGCCCCTTGTTCCGCCCCTCGGTACGCTTCCGCCGGATGAACCGAAAAGTCCGCCTCCACAAGCTCCGCATGGCCACTCACGACGGAGCGACCGCGGCGGCCTGTTGGAGAATGGTATCGATGAGGTGGTCCGAGGCGGTGTCCTTCGACATATAGTCCGCGGCGCCCGCCTCGCGCATGGCGCGTGCCATGTCCTCCCGCGCATGCATCGACAGACCGATCACGCGAACACCCGGCAAGGCCTGGGTAATCCGACGGGTGGCCTCGATGCCGTCCAGGACAGGCATCGAGATGTCCATGAGCACCACCTCAGGCTTCATGCGCAGCGTCAGGTCGAGGGCCTGCTGCCCGTCAGCGGCCTCTCCGATCACCTTGATCGCGGGCTGTTCCTGGAGCATCGTGATGAGCCCTTCCCGTACGACACGATGGTCGTCCGCCACCAGGACACGGACGCTCCTCTGCCCAGGGATGGGTTCTGCAACCACCGTCTCGGAGTCGAGGGCTGCGGTGGAAACCGCGGCGACGGCCTTCCGGGTGATCCCCGCGGGCGAGACGACCTGGCCGCGGGGAACCTCGAGCACCACTTTCGTCCCGCGGCCCAGGGCGGTCTCCACCTTCACGCGGCCGCCGATCAGTTCCAGGCGTTCGCGGATCGTGAACAGGCCAAACCCCTTCCCCGGCTCGCGGTTCTCCAGCGTGGCGGGATCGAAGCCCGGGCCCGTGTCGGAAACCTCGACCCACAGCCGATCCTCGCCGCGCCGAGCCAACGAGATGTGGGCCGAGGGGGCCTGGGCGTGCTTGACGATATTGAGCAACAACTCGCGGATCGCCTGGAACAGGAAGACGCGTGTGCCTTCATCCGCGGGCTCGGCCTCCGGATCGAACTCGAATCCGACCCGCAGGTCATGTTTCTCCTCGAACTGGCGTGCCAGCCACTCCAGGCCCCCGGCAAGGCCGCGATCGTAAAGGACCGGAGGGCTCAACTCCACGGTCAGCGACCGGGACTGTGCAAGAGACTCCTCCAGCAGTTCATTGATCTGGCGAAGCAGCCGCGTCATCCCCTCGTCCTGAACCCGGCGGCTCAGCATGCCCGTCTTGAGCTTGGCCGCCACCAGCAGCTGCTGGAGGTGGTCATGGAGGATCTGGGCCAGGCGGCGGCGCTCGCGTTGTTCGGCCTGCGCCAACTCCGAGGCCAGGGCCCGCAATTGCGACGTGCGCTGGGTCACCCGATGCTCCAGGGTCTCGTTGAGGACCTTGATTTCGGATTCCACCCGCTTCCGCTCGGTGATGTCCTCGACAATGGCGATGTGACAATGAGGAGGCTGTCCCGCCTCCCACATCGGCACGACGGTCAGGTGGACCCAGATCAGGGAGCCATCTCCGCGAACCAGTCGCTTCTCCATCTTGAAGAAGCGGCTCTCGCCCTCGATCAGCCGTGCCATGTTGTCGAGATCGGCCTGAAGATCGTCCGGGTGCGAGATGCCTTGAAACGTGAGCCCCCGCATCTCCTCCTCGCTGCGTCCAATGATCTCGCGATACGTCGGGTTGATTTGCAGGAACTGGCCGGTCCGCGAATTGATCAGGGCGATGCCCAGGGGGGCCTGCTCGTAAATGGCCTTGAAACGTGCTTCGCTCTCGCGGAGGGCTTGTTCGGCGTGTTTCCTCGCGGATACGTCCATGACCAGCCCCATCATACGCACCGGTCTGTCGCGTTCGTCACGAAACGCTTGCCCTCGAAGCAAGAGCCAGTGGACCGTGCCGTTCGGCCAGACCGTGCGGAGTTCGACCTCACGAGCGTCGGGAGATTCCCGGGCCTCTTGGATCCGTTGTTGCAGCAAGGGGCGGTCCTCGGGATGGGTGAGTTCCATCGTCAAGTCATAGGAGGACTGAGTGCTAGGCGGCATTCCATAGAGGGCTTTGCATTGATCGTCGGCAGTCATCACGTCGGTGAGCAAGTCCCAATCCCACCAGCCCATCTCGGCCCCTTGGATCGCCAGCCGGAGCCGCTCCTCGCTCTCCCGCAGCTTTTGCTCCGCCTGCTTCCGCTCGGTAACATCCGTGGTAATTCCCACCAGGCGGCGTGGCCGCCCGTCGGGATCGGCGAGTGTTCGACCACGGGCATGATGCCATCGCACCTGTCCATTCGGCCAGGTGATCCGATACTCCCAACCCGCATCGCCTGGGGTTCGCATGGCCTGCCGCATCG
>JBDKTH010000698.1:0-2355 GCA_039680305.1 Thermoguttaceae bacterium
CAAGTACCATTGGACACCCGAGTCATGCCTTAGAAAACGCACCGTTCCATCCCGCTTACGCTTCACGCACCAGAAATCTGGAAGATCCAGCCCAACAAGGAATCCCGCAAATCCCGGATGAACCGAAAACCTTGGGGGCCAGTTGCATTTTTCCCTCAATTCGGGAGAATACGAAAGTCCGCCAGAGCCGAGGGGGGCAAACGGGGCGGCCGAATCATGGGCAACGGGTAGGATTCTTCATCTGATCACTTGGGAGATCGCCGATGAGCTTCGACAATGCAGAACGGTTCGCGGGAAAGCCGGTGGTTGACTTCGAGCGAGGCGCGTCGTTGGCCAATCTGGAGACGACCGCCTGCCGTCTTCGAGTCGATTACGACGACGGACACACGGTTCTTGATCTGCTCACCGAACTGCTCGAGGATCCGTCCGTCGACCGGCTCCGCACGCTGGTGATCGGCGCCTGGATGGGGGACGACGTGGACCAATCCTCGGCGGAGATTGTGGAGACGCTGGTCGCGGCTGCCCCGCAGCTTCCCAGCCTGACGGCCCTGTTCCTGGGCGACATCGCCATGGAAGAGTGCGAGGTCTCCTGGATTAACCAGAGCGATCTGTCTCCACTGTGGGCCGCCTTTCCCCGTCTCGAGCATTTCCAGGTTCGCGGCAGCAATGGGCTTCAGTTGGGCTTGCTCAAGCACGATCATCTCAAACATCTGGTGATTGAGAGTGGCGGCCTGCCCCGCCAGGTGCTCCATGCGGTCGCCGCCGCAACACTCCCCTCGTTGGAGCATCTTGAGCTTTACTTGGGCACGGACGGATACGGTTGGGACGGCTCGATCGACGACGTTCGTCCACTTCTCGCTCCAGACCTCTTCCCGAAGCTGAAATACCTCGGGCTTCGCGATAGCGAGATCGCCGACGAGGTGGCCAAAGCGGTGACGGAGTCGCCGATCCTCGGACAACTCGAAGTCCTCGACCTCTCGCTCGGAACCCTCGGCGACCAAGGGGGCCGCGCGTTGCTCCAGTGCCAAGGCATTCTCCACCTGAAGAAGCTCGACCTGCACCATCACTATATGTCCAGCAGCCTGGTCCAGCAGTTCAAGAAGCTCGCGATCAAGGTCGACCTGAGCGATCAGCAGAGCGAAGACGAGTACGGACGCTATGTGGCCGTTGGCGAATAGGGCCGCCGTCCCCGGCCCCGTTGTTGACGCAACCGGAGCCGAACCACGAGCCATCGTCGTCATCGGCAATCCCGAGAATCGCCGCGTGCAGATGTTCTGCGACGCCGCACGCCGCCTGGCCATGTCCACGCCCCGGGTCATCGCCTATGGCGACGTGCTCGACAACGGGCTTGACGTGAAACTCGCGGTCATGCCGCTAAGCCTGGTGCGCATCGAATCGCCCGGCGAGAACGAACCGGTGGAACGAGCTTTGGTCGCGCTGGGGGCCAGCCAGACGCCAGACGCCGAGCTGCCGAGGGATTACACTCCAGGCCAGGCCGTGGAGCATGGACGCATCTACTGCCCACGGCTTTGGTACCGGGGATTCTGCCGACTGCTGGAAACGTGGCAGGAGGAGTTGGACGGGCTCCCCGTTGCCTGGATGAACCATCCGGACGACATCCGGCTGGCGTTCGACAAGGCCGCTTGTCAGGCGTTCCTCGATCGCCACGGGATTCCCGTGCCCCGCCGGCTGGACACGGTCGCCGGCTATGATGATCTGCGAGCCCAAATGCACAAGACGGGCCACAGCCGGGTGTTTTTGAAACTGGCCCACGGCTCCTCGGCCTCCGGCGTCGTCGCCCTGCAGGCCAGCCGCGACCGGATCTGCGCCATCACGTCGGTGGAGGTCGTCCATCGCGGGGACGAGGTGCGGCTCTACAACTCCTTGGGCTTGCGCCGCTATGAAAGCGAGCCTGAAGTGGCCGCGCTAGTCAACTCCCTCTGCGTCCACGGGCTCCACCTGGAAGCCTGGATGCCGAAGGCCGGCTTGGGCGGTCGCACCTTCGACTTGCGCGTGATGGTCATTGCCGGAGAAGTCTGCCATCTGGTGATGCGAACCAGCGGCGGTCCGATCACCAATCTCCATCTGGGGAACCAACGAG
This sequence comes from Thermoguttaceae bacterium, assembly GCA_039680305.1. Taxonomy (GTDB): domain Bacteria; phylum Planctomycetota; class Planctomycetia; order Pirellulales; family Thermoguttaceae; genus JBDKTH01. Next base: position 2,102 of record JBDKTH010000698.1, read on the forward strand.
GCGATCTCGCCGAACTGTTCCGCAAGATCCCCGCCGACCGTCTTCAAGAGGCTTTGGACACCTGCCGACGTGTTGCCGCCCTGTTCCCTCGCAGCCTGTATCTTGGGATCGATCTCGTGTTCACTCCCAGTTTCCGCCGCCATGCGGTCCTCGAACTGAACGCCTTTGGCGACCTGTTGCCCGGCGTCCTGCACCTCGGCCAGGACACCTACACGGCCGAGCTGGCCGCGGCGACAAGGAGGAAATGAACGAGA
>JBDKTH010000809.1:0-3548 GCA_039680305.1 Thermoguttaceae bacterium
CCGCCATGGATCGCGATAAAGCAGGCCCGCCGATCGGTTGGACGATGCCCTTCCGGCTCGAAGATGTGCAGCAGCAGCTCTTGACCGCCCACTCGTTTGTAGACCACCTTGCGCGTGGGCTCAAGATCCTTGGCCAGTTGGTCGACCGGATCCAGCGGTTGCTTGGACGGCTCCGCGGCCAAGCCGACGCTTGCCAGCGCAGCCATCATGACGATAGACGGGAAGCAACGTCGCATCGCGGTGTGCGTGGAAAGGACAATCCGACGAGGCTGATTGTGCATGATCGGTTGCATGGGGTTGTAAAGGGTTGAGAGACTATCTCAAAAGCTTTACGGCGACACCCTCACCCGGGAGAGGGGGTCTTAAACGTTGTGCCACCAGATCACGGCACCAGTTCAAACAACGCCGTGTCCGGGGTTTTGAACGTGTACGAAAAACGTCGCTGCGTGACGGGAATCACCTGGCCTGTGTACAGTTCCCGCACCTGGCGGCAGTCGGCGGGCAGGGTGAGCGTTTTTTCGCCGCCTTGGGCCATGTGGATCGCCAGGAGCCGCTCGTTGGCGTAGACCGGAACCGGGTCTTGGCAGACGATCGTCACGCCTGCTGCAACGGCCGCCTGACGCAATACCTGCGGGGTGATCGCCTCGTAGCTCGTGACGTAGACGGCTTTCCAGCCATCCCGCTGGACGGTGCTCGCCCCGGGCGTCTTGAACGCGGTGCCGGTCAGTTCTTTGACCCGATCAGGATTCAGGCTCTGGCCGTCGCAGATGCCGGGCGCGTAGGCAAACAGCACCGTCCGGTTGTTGTTGAATACATACTTCTTGAGCACCTCCCGTTTCTCGGGCGTGACCACAAAGAGCCCGGGAAAGACGATCAGCCGGTATTGCCCGAGATCGACACGCGGCAGATCGTTGAACGAAAAGACCTCGAATGGGGCCCCAAGGCGGTTCAACTTGTTCCGGGTGCCCTGATAGATCTGCGGGATCACGGGATGAAGATCGTTGAGGTATCGCGTGCTCTGCGGATCGACGACCAACGCCACCTCCGCACGGGTCTTGAGCGGCATGGCACCAAAACGGTCCCACAGCTTCTTGCTCGCTTCGACCACTTTCAGGGTCTCCGGCGTTTTGAACACGCCGCCCCACATGTCGAAACACCAGAGCGAGGTCTGGTTGATCATGGCCAGCGAGAACTCCCGTTTCAGGCCGGCATCGGTCTCGGCCTGGTTCTTCCACGGCACCATCCAGCCGATCGAGACGAAGTCGTCGAGTTTGACGTTGTACGTCGGCGTGCGGTGGTCGATCTCGTGCAGGAAGCCTTTGCGGTTGAGCACGCGCGTGCCGTTGGGCACCATGAAGCCGCTGCCGCCGCCCATCGGCCGGTCGCCGTAGGTGCCCGGGCTGATGAAGAAGTCGATGTCCGGCGAGCGGTAGAGCCGTTCATACTCCAGGTGCCCCGCCCAAACCATGCGTGAGCCGGTCAGTTCGAGAATATAGCCAAAGAACATGCCAATCTGGCGCTGTTTCGGAATGATCGCCCGGGTTTTCGCGGCGAACTCGAGCACCGTGTCGGCAATCGTGTCGCCGGTGACTTGGGCGTAATCGACCAAATCCTGTTCGGCGGCCGGATCGCGGATCAGGTTGTCGAACGAGGCGCGGTCAAGACGCTCCAGGGTGGGAACGGGCACCTCCGCCTTGCCATGCGATTTGAGCCACGTCTTCCAGGCCTGGATCTTCGTGCGGCCCGCGATGCCGCGGCTGTAGTCCATCCACTCGTCCGTCTGGCCACACGCCAGGAGATAGGCTTTGACGCGGTCGCCGTAGCGTGCTTCCATGTGCTTGACGACCGCCTCCAGATACTCGCCCGTGGCCTTGCGCCATGCCGGATTGGCGCAGGCACAGCTCAGCATGGTGAAGCTCTCACACTCGGCGCTCTGTCCACGGAGTGCCAGTTGGCGTTGGAGCCAGATCGGCGTGTTCAGATCGATCATGCAGATGAACTGGGCGTTCGGGTTCACCGCCAGCACATCGTCATACTGTTTGTCGAGCGAGTCGAAATCGTACTTGCCAAACCAGCGCCAGACCGGCGGGTATTTTGAGTAGGGCTTGCCTAGCGAGTTGTCGGTGTTGGCGGCGAAGATGCAGACGGTGGACACGCCCGCATCCTTGAACTGCCGCATCGCCTCGAACTCCGGCCAGAACGAGCGGTAGGCGAAGGCGAGAGGCTTCGTCCCCTCGGCAGCCTGAGCGGCCAGGGGCACCAGAGAGGCCATGATCGCAAGGAGTCCTATGCTCCACGTGTTTCGTGCACCGGCATTCACGTTGGCACCTGTTCTTCAAGAGTGCGGGACTGTTGTCACAATCGCGGCGCAAGTGCCGTGGCGACTCGCAACACCGTGCGATTGGTTGGCGAGCGTACTCAGATTGGTTTAACCCAGTCGCTTGCGACCGGTGAAACGCAGGCGGGACGCCCGCACCACAGCGCCACGATACCCAGGCGAGCGGCAAGTGTCAACCAGCGTGGAAGTTGTGCGGATCGCGGATCAGGCCCGGCGGACCACTCGACCGTCTCTTCGGACGGAGACGCCCGCTTGCCTTCCTGAGAAAGGCAGGATCATCTCGGCCTCGGGATCCGGCTGCGGCAAGGCGTGCTCCATCTCCCAGAGCCAGCATTGCTTGAGAAACGTGTTGCAGAAGGCCGTAAGCATACAGACCTGCAGGCCGGGAAGCCCGTCGAGAAACCCGAGCCGTATGACGTAGAGGAAGAAGAACCGCAACATCGGCCGCATCAGCAGCCCTCGCAGGGTCACCCGTTTGCCCCGCTCCCAGCGATCCTGAGCGACAAGCTTCGTGTACTGGGTGTATTTGTGGAGGTAGGCGTCATAGCTCCAGTAGCTGTAATGAAGAAGCTTTCCCTTAAGCCTGCCAGCACGCTGTTTGGGGATGGCAATCTCGGCATGGACCCGGCACGCGGCGTAGCGGCAGCGATCGCGGCGGACGAGCCGGACGGCCGGAGTGTTGAACCGTGCGAAGGTCAACGGATGCCCCATGAAGAAGCACTTGAACGAGACCCAATAACCGTCGAGATGCTCCGGCGGATTCTCCAACACGCGGCGGATGTCTTGGGCCAGGCGCTCGGTGACACGTTCGTCGGCGTCGACGATCAAGACCCACGCGTGAGTGGCTTGCGGCATCGCCCAGTTGAGGAAGTCGGCCTGGCTCACATACTCCCGCTCGATCACCCGGCACCCGCCAATCTCGCGAATGATGTCCAGCGTGCCGTCGGTCGAGCCCGAGTCGGCGATGAGGATCTCATCGGCCAGTCCCTGGAGCGAGTCGATGCATAGCCGGATGTTCTTCCGTTCGTTCTTGCAGGGGATCAGAACGGTGAGTTTCTCACGCATGACGTCTTCCTGAAAGAAAGCCCGTTTGACGGATACGGCCTGGCGGGGAGCTGCAAAAGCTCCACGGAAGCGACGGCGGCCTTGCGGCACGATTGCCGGACCCGAGCTTACCTGACGACCACCTTTGCTTCCATGCACGAGTCTC
>JBDKTH010000519.1:0-2243 GCA_039680305.1 Thermoguttaceae bacterium
AATCACAGGCGACAGCAGCAGGAGGATGACGCAGAGGATCCCCAGGTCGATGCTCTTGGTTTGCTTGCACACCGCGAAGGCGATGAGCCCGGCCGTGGCTAGCGTTGCCAACAGGCTGATCAGCCGGCCGGGGATGAGGCTGTGCTGCCATGGCAGCAGGTGCGTGGCGGCCTGGACAAGCTTGTAGTAGCCCGGCCCATAGGGGCTCAGGGTGTAAACCGGGCCGTCGAGCCATCGCGAGGAGATTGGCTCCCGCTCCATCCGTTCGACAGCGGCGAGGATGGTTCCCTCGCCGTAGTCGGGGGCTTGTCGAAAGTCGAACACCCGGAGCACCCCGCCAGCGACCACGAGCGCCAGCGTGGCAATGAGCACGAACCTCGCGACGATCGTAAGCCACGGGGGTCTGCGGTCGGACATGGGAGCAGGAGACTCTCGTTGAGGAAGGTACAGTTGCGATCCCCTCGGCGGTTGGGGTGTCGCCGTCGCTGCCGATCACGCAATATAGTGAACGCCCCGCCGGCGAACAATGTGATTTGTCGCCTCCGATCGCCTGTGCTACGATGGGGCTCCCAGCGGTGATGATCGTGCACGTGGTTGCCAGCAAAGGAGGGAACATCCATGGGAAGTGATTTGACACGTCGGAGTTTCATCGGAGCGGCCGGGGGCGTCGTGGCGGCCGGAGCATCGGCAGGGATGGCGACGGCCAATGCGAACGCGGCCAAGGCCGGCGACGCGGCGAAGCCGGCCGCGGTCAAGATCCTCGGGATCGCCACGAGTCTCCGCCCAGGGAAGACGACGGCCACCTCGTTGAAGATCTGCCTTGAGGCCGCCAAGGAGTACAACCCCGAATGCGTGGCCATCGAACTGATCGAACTGGCCGGAATGAAGATTCCCGCCGGGCCGGCTGCCGGTCTGCCGCTCGAGCCGGGAGAGAAGGACGACTTTCCCAGCCTAATGGCGAAGCTGACCGATCCGCAGTTGGCCGGCCTGATCATCGCCACCCCGGTCTACTTCGGCAACATGAGCTCGCTTTGCAAGGCCTTCTTGGAACGCCTGATGGCCTGCCGCAAGGCGAACTTCGCCCTGAGCAACAAGGTGGCCGGAGTGGTGGCGGTCGGCGGGGCCCGCAATGGCGGCCAGGAGCAGACGATCCGCTCGGTCCACACCTCGCTGTTCGCCCAAGAGGTGATCATTGTCGGCGACGGCCGCCCCACGGCGCATTGGGGCGGGGCCGTCTGGAACGACAAGGAGAAGCCGGATGTCACCGCGGATGAAACGGGCCTCGCTTCGGTCCGCAACCTGGGCCGCCGGGTGGCCGAAGTCGCCTTGCGCATGGCTCGGGCGTAGGATTCCTCTTGTGGGGCCGCGATCGCCGTAAAGCCTGTTCAAGAGTGAAAACGATGGAACCCAAGGAAGACCTGGACCTTCAATCCGTCCTTGCCAAGCAGCGCCGCGTGGCCGAGAGCCTCGGGGTGCCGGCCGTGCGCCGCCACATCTTTCTTTGTTGCGATCAAACCGAGCCAAAGTGCTGCTCCAAAGAAAAAGGGCTGGCGGCCTGGAACTACCTCAAGGCCCGGCTCAACGAGTTGGGCCTGACCGGCCAGGGCGGGATCTATCGCACCAAGGCCAATTGCCTGCGGATCTGCATGGGCGGACCGATCGCTGTCGTCTATCCGGAAGGAGCCTGGTACAGCCACTGCGATCCGCCCGTCCTGGAACGGATCATCCAAGAGCACCTGATCGGCGGTCGAATCGTCCAAGACTACCTGATTGCCCAGCGGCCGTTGCCCGCGGAGTGAGACGGCCAAGCGGCAAGTTCTCCGAGTGGCCAATTCTTTGTGCCGAAGTCTTCCCACGGCTCCGCTAGAATGGATAGCAGGATGGCTGGCACGAGATGCTGGCCGGTAGATTGGCTTGTTTGGTGGCGATGAGGTGAGTAGTGTGAGTGGGAAAGTCTGAGCGACAAGCAAAGGAACCAAACGATGAACGACAACTCGGCTGTTTTGCGACAATGGACCCGACGAGAAATCCTGGCGGGAGCCGCCGGGACGATGGCGGCTCTCGGCGCGGCACTCTCTTTCAATAGGTCCGCGACGGGGCAGGGGCCTGCGATACAACCGGCCGCGGTCAAGGGTCGGATCAAGCAATCGGTCTGTGCCTGGTGCTTCAAGCCGATGGACCTGGAGACGCTGGCCAAGAACGGTGCGGCGATGGGATTGAAGTCGATCGAACTGGTTCCGCCC
>JBDKTH010000977.1:0-6778 GCA_039680305.1 Thermoguttaceae bacterium
TCTTGTTCTAAAAGCGCGCCGCATCGCGGCGCGGGAAACCACTCTCACTTCTGGCCAACATAGTAGCCGAACCCGTCCAAATCAAGTACTAGTTTCCCCTCGTTCGAGCCGGCCTTGGCTCCATGCGACAAGAGCGGGTGGTACGACGTCCCGCCGCCGATCTCAAGCCGTGCCTTGACCGCACGGTTCGACAGGTTGCCCACGCAGAGGATTTCTTGCGTGCCGGCGCGTCGCAGCAGCGCAACCACCGCGTTAGGCTGATCGTGGTCGACCCAGACGACCTCGCCGCTGTGCAGGGCCGCCTGGCTGCGCCGGAGCTGGCAGAGTTTCTGGTAGAGCTCGAAGGTCGCCTTGGCCTTGGGCAGGCAGGCCGTCTCCCACCGCACGGGCCAGACGGCGTAGATGCTGTGGCGGCTCGTGTCGCCAATCTCCTGGCCGTTGTAGACAAACGGGACCCCATCCTGCATGAAGTTGATCACCGACACCACGCGGGCCGCCTGCTCGCCGAACAAGACGTCGGGCCGCAGCAGGTCATTTGCCAGATCGTGATTGTCGCTATAGCGAATGAAGCGTGCGCCGCGGGGACGTTCGCTCTGCTGCTTCTCCCAGATCGCTCGCAGCGTGGAGGCCGGCCGGCTCCGCGTCAATATGGCCGACGTCGTGTTATACCAGGAGAAGCCATAGCTCAGATCAAAGGCGCTCACCTGATCGGCCATCCGCTGCCCTTCGGAGAGCATCACCAGCCCGGGCCGGATCCGGTCGATGCGCCGTCGGCCCTCCTCCCAGAAGTCCAGCGGCACAGCGTCGGCAACGTCGCAGCGATAGCCGTCCACGTTGAAATCCTTGACCCAGTGTTCCATGTCGGCCCACAGGTATTCCCGGAGCTTGGGGTTGGCGAAGTTCAACCGGGGGAAGTTCCAACTGCCGTTGACGGCCTTGCCGGCCACGTCCCGCTGGATGAAATCGGGCTGATCCATCAGCACGGAGGTCGGCCCGCAATGGAAATAGACCAGGTCCAGCAGGACGCGCATCCCCAGCTTGTGCGCGGTGGCGACGAACTCGCGAAGGTCGGCGTCCGTCCCGTATTCCGGGTCCACGCGGCCGTAGTCCTTGATGCGGTAGGGGTTCCGCGGGTTGTTCGTGCCGGAGGCCTTTTGACGCGGACTCCAGAATTCCGGACGACGATCGTCGTCGGACAGCGCGATCGGACAGAGATAGATCACCGTGGCTCCCAGATCGGCGATCGACGGCAACCGCTTGGTGGCGGCACGCAACGTGCCCTCCGGCGTAAACGCCCGCAAGTTGATCTGGTACATAACCCCTTGAGTGAGCCACTCCGGCGACTTGCGCGCCGAGAGAGCCGCCAATTCGGCCTTGGTCGGCTCGGCGCCCATGCACAACGTGCCCATCACAAGCAAGCCAAGCATCGCCCCGCCGAGACCGTGAAGCAGCGAACCGTTCAACCGGAGCAGACGTTTCATGAGAGATTCTCCTTCGTTTCTTGCAGTACAGATCATGATTGATTGGACAGAGTGACAAAAGCCTCGCCATGCCTTACCGGATGTCGATCTCGTATGGCCCAAACGGCGAGGCGGGATGGCACGTCGGTTCTCCTCCAACAAGGACTGTCGGATCTATGGGGAGGCTAGCCCCGATCCTATCCCTCGGGGAGTCCTCTGCAAAGCGCACCAGCGGTGTAACAATCGTCCTATTTGCTGAACAATCTGTCCATTTGCCAGGGGCCCCCAGGCGTTGTCCCCGGGAAGATGCCAGTCCGAACCAGTCCGGTGACGATATTCCTGCCCGATTCAGCGGTCCCGCAGGCGGATGACCAAGGGCCAGTCGCGTACAAGGACGCCTTTGAGAAGCGTTCCGTCGGGACTCTGGGTCACCTTCAATTCCTGGGCGACGCCGTTGATCGGGTCAAAGCCGGTCGCCTTTCGGCAGGATGTCTTGACCCGCACGTCCACCGCGACGCCTTCGCAGTGGTCCTTGGCATGGCCGCCCAACCAAAGGGCCAGGGCCGGGCCGTCGGGCGATTGGAAGGCAAACGCTTCGAGATTCGCGGGACGCGAGGCGATCTCGAACTTCAGTTCGCCCGGTTCCAGGCCGTCGAGCATCGTGGCCAGATTCCGCGTCACATAGTAGGCCGCCTGGGGTTGGAGCGGCGAAACCGGATCGGCGTCGAACGAGCGCCGCAGCAGGCTCAGGTCGAGCATCGAGAAATAGGGGAAGTACATCTCGCAGAAGAACGACTCCAGTCCCAAGGCCGTGTGACGGGTGAAGACCTGGGCCACGTACTTGGCCTTTTCGATCTCGGTGGCCTTGAACCCGCCGCACCAGGCCCGTTTGGCCTCGGCCTCGGAGAGCGACGGATACAGCGCGCTGTAGTTCCACTCGGTGACCATGCAGTGGCCGCGGAAACCGACGTCGCGGAGCCACTTTTGCAGGGCACGCACGTCGTCCGTGTAATGCAGCAAACGTTCGGGATCCGTCTGGTAGAACGGATGCCAGCCGATCTCGTCCACCTCGCCGGCCAGCTGCCGTGCGGCGGCCAGGTAGAGGGTCTGCTTTTCGCGTTCGGCCAACTGGGCGGGCGCCCAACTGCTGATGCCGTGGGGAAAACCGGCCCAGGAGCCCATCATGATCTTGGCCTCGGGAGCCTGCTTGCGAATCACGGGGATCGCCGCCCGGGCGACGGCCAGATAGTGCTCCAGGCTCGGATTGGCCCCCCAATAACAGGAAATATTCCACTCGTTCCAGACCTCAAAATGCTTCACCCGGCCGCGGAAGTGTTTGACCATGAACTCCACGTAGCGAGTCCAGGCGGCCAGCGCCTCGGGCGTGGTCGGCGGGGCCGGCATGTCGTAGTTCCACTCCCAGAGCTGCGGCACCGCACGGCCGGCAGGGCCCGAATACAGGCGGTTGCCGAAGTTGAGCGACATCACGATATTGACGCCATGCGACGCCAGTTCCGTAACCGCCGCATCCGTCTCCGGATCGACCTTGAGCACGCCCTTCTGCTTCTCCACCCAATGCCAGTTGATCGGGTCGTCGTGATAGCCCACGCGGACCCACTTGAACCCGGCGTCGTAGTGCAGCGGCCAGTACCAGCGGTGGGACGCCAGATCCATGCCCGGGCTGTGATGGGTGGAATTCGTCGTGATCCCGCTGCCCGAGGTGGCCAGCGCCACGTTGCGGCCCGCCGTGTCGTAGACCTCTACCTCGGCCAGCGAAAACGCGTACAGGATGTTTTCCACCAGGGGCAGGTCGCCGGCGAGGATCCAGATCTGCTTGGCCGGCTGGGCGGCAAAGCGGAACTCGCAGTCGAGCTTCTCCGGCGCGTCGCCCGACGGGCCGTCCAGCACAGTCGTCCATTGGCGGCTATCGCGGCTGAGCTTGATCGTGAGCCTCGCCGGCACGCCGCGGCCGACCTCCACCGCGCCGGCGATCGGTCCCCAGCCCAGCTTGCTGCGTGCCTGATCGGCGGGCGGGCGCTTGCGCAGCACCACGCGATCGATCGTGCGCTCCAGCGGCAGGTCGATGCGGATCCACACCGGCTGCGCGTCGGGCCGCGACTGGCCGTGACTCATCCAGCAGGTCTGCCGGTCGCCGTCGACGAGATGGATCGCCTCCAGCGGCAGATAGTCGTTCTCGGGCAAGCGCGGCATGCGGGTCGTCGTCACGCCCAGGTAGTTCCGCCGGATCTGGCTGCTGTCCTTCGGATGCACTTTCACCCGCGGGGCCCCATTGCCGGCCTGAAGCGGCAGATCGTCGAGCAGGCTGGGAGCCTCGCCCAAAACCCAACAGAAGCCGAACCGTTTGATGGGCACGTCGCCGCAGTGGGTCTGCACCTGGGGCAGTTCGCTCTCGGCCCGGGCCAGGCTGCTGGACACCACGGCCAGCAAAAGCACGATCGCCATCCGACCTTTCATGGTTCACGCTCCTCGCGGGTTCGTTGTTGCAGGGGCATTCACTTGAACGGGACAGCGTCGTTCTCGCGGGTCAGTGTTCGGAAGCCTTTCAAGCGGTGGAACGTCAGGTAGTTGGCGTCGTGGCAGTTCGGGGCCCCGTCCCAGGCCATCCGGCAGACGAAGACCAGATCGTCGCCAACGGGCCGCCAATCGCAATACTGGAATCCGATCTTCGTGCTCGTGTGGCGCAGCACGATCGTGCGGATCTCCCAGTCCTTCAAGTCGTCGCTCGAAACCAACGTCAGCGTATTCCGCACCCGTTCCTTGTCGGGCGCGTTGACGTCGTCCGGATGCACCCAGTCGACCAGCGACCAGTATTTCTTGGAAACCGGGTCGAACTTGATCACGAACTTCTTGCAGCCGCCGGGCATCGCCACAAAGCCGGACGCCGGATCGTAGGACGCGGTCTTGCCGTCGTCGGAAACCTGGACCTGCGCCGCCTTGCCACAATTCTTGATGTCGTCCACGCGCATTTGGATGATCATCTTCCCTTCCGGCGTGAAAAGCACGTTCCCTTCGAGCCAGCCGCCCAAGCCGGGCCGCGACGTCCACGGGACCGAATTGCTGAACGTCCAGTTGGACCGATCCAACAGGTCGGCGTCCTGCGGGGCGCTGGCCACCATTGGCTGAAAGCCGGTCGCCCAGTTTCGCGGCCCCTTGTCCTTGGGGCCAACGGCCTCGACTTCCTTCCAGATCCGCCCCTTGTAGAACAGCACCGGGGCCGGATCGACGAAGTAATGCTTGTCCGATAACAGAAGCCCGGTCTTCTCGTCCGTCGGGACGCTCCAGGTCTTGCCGCCGTCGTCGGAGCGACGGATGGCGATGCAGTTGCCGCTCTTGCCTTTGACGCCCGGCGTGCACCAGCCGATGTGCCACAGCGTGCTGCCGACGGCGAACATCATGCTCCCCTTCTGGCCTTCAAACTCGGAGATCTTCCGCCACGTCGCGCCCTTGTCCTTGGACTGCAAGACCACCGTCACCTTCTTCTTGTCCCCGTAGGCCGGGCCGAACCAGTCGTGCGAGGCGACGTAGGTCCCGTCGGGCAGGATCTCCATGCTGGGAGAGCCGATATGGATCCGCTTGAAGTCCGGGCTCTTGTCAATCACGATGCCCGGCGGCGTCCGCTCCTCCTCGGCCAGCGACCGCTCGCCGACCGCCAGCGAGGTCGCGCTGAAGGCAAAAAGGAGAAGAATCTTCAATCCATGGACTCGTGTGGCTCGCATCGTTGGTTCCTTTCTATTTCTCGAGCAAGAATATGGCCGTCGTGAACTGGGGTAGTTCGATCGCGAACTGGTCGATATTCTCGCCCATGACTCGTTCGGTGGTAATTTCGGTCACCTTCTTGCATCGCGAGGGCAGCTTGACCTTCTTCATTCCCGCGGTTCGCGTATGGATCATCAGCCACGACTCGTTGGCCGAGATCACGTCGTCGCTCTCGACGTACCGATGGACGCCTGCGCGGGAGTAGACCTTCCCGAGGAAGTCAGCCGGAACTCCCGGAACGGCGCTAAACAGCGACGTCCATCGGTCCCGCGTCTTCTCCGCCAGCACGACCTTGTTCTTCAACTCCCCCACGCCCCGCGCAAGCTCCCGCACGCCGTCTTCGGGCAGCACCGTGAAGATCGACTTTTGCGTCTTGTCGATTCCGAATTCCCGGTTGGTCCCGGCCAAGAAGCCCTTGAGCGTTCCCTGCGGGGCCAGTTCGAAGCGGAAGCCGGTCAAATCCTCCATGCGCTGTTGCGACAGGCTTTCCTGGGACGCGTACCCCGGGGCGTAGAACCAGACGAGGGTGCGGTCGTTCGCCTGCAGGCTCTTGATCGTCTTTCGCTGGGCGTCGGTCAGGTAGAAACAGTCCAAGAAGACATAGACCTTGTAGTCGCGATCCTTGATCGCGTCGAGGTCGTCGATCAGGTACCAGTCGAACGGCGCACCGGTCCGATAAAACTCTCCCATCTGATCATGGTAGAGTCCGTAACTGATCTCGTTGTTGGGCGACTTCCGGTAGCCCAGATAGAACTCGCTCTCCGGGGCCGAGACGATCGCGACCTGGGCGTTCCGCTTTCGGCTGTGGTTCATCGACACGTCCGCCCATTTCTTCATCCGGCCGACCGTCTCGACAAGCGCCGGATCGCGGAACCAGCCGCCGTTGAGATCCATGTACCACAGCCCCACGCCGTGGGTGACCGTGTTGCCGAACTCGCGGTACAGGAACGCCTTGGAGTGCTCCAGGGTCTTGGCGAAGGCGCGATGGTCGGGCTTCGGCTTCCGCCGTTCGAGGTGCGTTTGATCGTCCCCCTCGTCAAAAAAGAGCTTGCCGTGCAAGGCCGCGCTGCCGAGGTACTGACGCATTTCCCCGTCGCCGCCAAGGTCGCGGCGGTAATAGGTGTGCGGTGCCGAGAGCATGTCGACACTGTCGAGTCGCAGCAACTGGCTGATTCCGCGATGATCGGATTCAATCGGCCAGTTCTCGTCCTGGGTGTACCCATAGAAAACCATCGTCAGAAGCTTACCGCCGCTTTCTTCCTTGACGATGCGGCAGAAATGGTCGAGCATGCGCACGACAACCTGGTTGTGGCACTCGAAATAGTCCATGACGGCCCGCGATTGGGCCGGATCGCGCCATGCGCCGGCCGTGGGCTGCGTCCGCTGGTCGATTCCCGGGACCTGGTCCGTTTCGAACGTCAGCTTGTCGTCCTTCCATGCCTTGCGCAGACGGGAGACATCGCCGCCGTACTTCGTTCGCGTGTAGTCGACCATCGCCAGACGCATCGGCTCGGAGACGTCCGAGCCGGCCGGTTTCGGCG
>JBDKTH010000457.1:0-3321 GCA_039680305.1 Thermoguttaceae bacterium
GCCCGTCGCCGTGGGGCGAGAGTCGTCGTCAAGGTTTTCTCCATTGGAGTTCACGGTCAGCACCGGATTGTTCATCGGTCCACTCCTGTTGGCTGCCGACGTGCTGCAGGGCCACCAGAACAGGCCACCGTCATGCGACGATCCACACCACGCTTCACGTCAGACACCGCGTTACTTGTCCATCGCCTCCAGGCTCAAGGAGAAGGTGTCGCCGACGATCCGTGAGTGTCGCGTAAGCTTGGTGCGGTCGTGACAGCGGACGCCATCGATCTCCACCGCTGCCGCCGTGCAGCAGTACAATTGGTCCCCATGCCGGTAGAGGACCACCTCTTCGGCCCAGTCGCGGCAGACCACGTGGCTGTGGGCCTTGGGCCCCAGCACACACGTATCGGCCATCAACAGCACGCCGTCGACCGAGGGCTCGGTACGGTGACGGCTGAGGAAGTCGAGCCGGACCGTGGCACTCAACGGGTGCGGGCGGCGGAAGCGAAGCCGAACGCTCGGCCCCAACTGGATCACGCTCCCATCGGCCAGCGAGGCCAGGCGTTCCACACGCCGACCATCGACTCGCACCTCCCGCAGAGCCTCGATCAAGTACCCCTCCCCATCCCGTCGAATGCGGGCCTGCTGCTGGGACAGATCTCCAAGGATCGGGATGTCGGCCTGACGTCCCGCCCCGGGCTGCCCGAGAGTTACCTCAGGTCCCAGGCAGACCCAATACCCGCCCACGGCGTCGACCCAGAGAAAAAACCTGTCGGTCGCCGGTTGGAACGAGCGGTCCATGAAGATCATATCCCGGTACATCGTCGTCTCTAACCATTTTGGCATGCCCTACCCACGGCAACCAGACCCTACTTGGGGTCATCTCCCGCGGCGGAAGGGAGGGGTGATGTCCTCCACCAAACCGCCGCGACCACAGCCCCCTCACCCTCTGGCAAGGGGGCGGGACGCAGCTTTTACTGCTGGGCCAGATCCTTAGCCTTCGGTTGCGCATCCTGATGGTTGAAGTAGTCGGTGACCTGTTCGAGGATGTTCTCCGGGGCCGGCTGATCCAGGGGGATCTCGTCGCGGAAGTTGGATTCCGCATTGACCATCCGATCGGCCACGTCGAGCCGCGTCTTCAGGTCACCGAGGAGTTCCTTGACCCGCCCCAGCTTGCTATCGTCGAAGTTGTAGTTGCTGGTGGTCTGCGCCGCGGCGACCATTTGCAGGCGAGCTTGGAGGTTCTCGACCTCCACGGCCAGTTGCCGTTTGGCGACCAACGTCCCTTCGAGCTTCTGCCGGGCGGCGTCCAGGCTCTTCTGCCGTGCCCGATGGATCTCCTGCAGGCTGGCCATGGTGGCTTCGGCCGTCTTATATCGCTCGAACCGGCTCGACAGGTCCAGTTTCACCTGATCGGCCGTATAGCTCCGACCGGCATAGCGGAACAGATCCTTGCCGTTGGAGAGATCGGTCTTGAGCCGCATCAACTCGGCTTTGTCCTTGGAGAGGCTGGCCTGGGCGTCGGCGATCCGCTTTTCCAGCCGTTCCACCTCGACCTCTTCCTTAGCGATGATGTGCATGTTCTTGCGGATCTCGGGGACCAGATCCTGGATCATCCCCCGGGCACGGTCGATCTGGAATTCCATGGGGACGCTGTCGGTGACGGCTTCTTTGACGTAACCGGCGGAGGTCCGCACGTAGCTGAACACGTCGCGGCCAAAGAAGAACATCCCGACCAGGAGTGTTACCCCGGCACCAATAAGGGCTTTTCTGATCATCTTTCCATTCCTCCACTACGAAGTAAGGGCAGTCGGACGGATACTTGGTTTGGTTGTCGCCCACCATCGTTCTGTGATGGTCCAACGGTTTATTCGCCGGGAACAAGGTAAGCTTGAATAGTTTCCGGAAGAAACCACGAAAGATACTTGCGGATCATCGTGGACGCCTTCCCCCACAGGAAGTGGGGTGGCGGCGTAGGCGATCGCCATGGCTACTGCCGTTTTCAACCCTCGTCCCCAAGAGGGGTGCGTTACGCGTCCCACGAGCCTGTGATGCCCATGTCGTCCCCGTTTGACCAGTTTGTCGCTGAGATCCACGCCGCCTCGACCCGGATCGTCCTGGCGGTGACCGGGGGGGGAAGCGGGGCGATCAGCCGACTGCTGGAAGTGCCGGGGGCCTCGCGGACCGTGTTGGAGGCGGCCGTGCCCTATGCTCCGGCCTCGCTGGCCATGTGGCTTGGCAGTCGACCGGACCAGGCCTGTTCCGCGCGCACGGCCCGGGCCATGGCCATGGCCGCCTTTCGCCGGGCAACCATCTACCACGACGATCCGCTCGACGTAGCGGGCATCGGCTGCACGGCCAGTCTGGCCACGGATCGGCCCAAACGCGGCGCCCATCGGGTCCACGTGGCCCTGCAGACCTCCTCGCTCACGGCGACCCATTCGCTCCAGTTGACCAAGGGGCGTCGCAGTCGGGCGGAAGAAGAAGACCTGGTCGATCGGCTGGTGCTCACGCTCGTGGCCGAGGCCTGCGGTTTGATGCGGCGTTTGCCGATGGAACTGGTCGAGACGGAACGGATCGAGACCTCACTCACCGTCGCGCCGCCCGCCTGGCGTGGACTACTCTTGGGCCAGACCGACATGGTACGTCACGGCATACCGGTCGACTATCAGGGCCCCACCACTCGAGCAGTCTTTCCCGGCGCGTTCAACCCCTTGCATGCCGGTCATCGCCGGATGGCGGAATTGGCTCGGCAACTGCTGGGCCAGCCGGTCGAGTATGAGATGTCGATCCTCAACGTTGACAAGCCGCCGCTGGACTATTGGGAAATGGAGCGACGCACGGAGCAATTCGCGGTGGGCGAGGTGGACTGGCTTACGCGAACCCCGACGTTCCTGGAGAAATCGGAGGTTTTCCCCGGGGCCACGTTTTTGGTCGGGGTCGACACGCTCCGCCGGATCGCCGATGAACGGTACTATCGTCGTGACCCTAGTGCCCGCGACGCGGCCCTGCACACGATCGCTGCTCGGGGCTGCCACTTCCTGGTCTTCGGCCGGCAGGCCGAGGGGCGGTTCCTGACCTTGGCCGATCTTGAGTTGCCCGAGGTCCTCCGGCGGATCTCCCGCGGGGTTCCTGCAGAGGAGTTTCGCGAGGATATTTCCTCCACCGAGTTGCGTCAGGCGGAAGAGACCGATCGGACGGGAGAATAGTCAACGGTTCTCCCGCACCCACTCGAAGGCGCAGCGGCTGAGCTGAACGCTGTTGGGGAGGTTCAGCTTCATCTTGATCTTGGTGCGGTGGGTCTCGACCGTCTTGGCGCTCAGGCGGAGTTTGCCGGCG
>JBDKTH010000225.1:0-4903 GCA_039680305.1 Thermoguttaceae bacterium
TCGCGGCTGGCGCCCATCCCCTCGAAGGCCGAACCCGTGTCGAGCGCGGCCAGTACGGTGAAGAATCGCATCAGGCCCAAGAGGTAGGCAAACAGGAGGATGTCGCCGGGAAAGGCCAGAAACCCGCCGACCCCGCCTAGCGGCACGATCGCCAGGGCACAGGTCACCGCGGCCAGCCCGACGATCGGACCGGCGACAAACACCCACGACGTGGTCCGGCTGTAGACGGCCCCTTTGCGCAACAGCTTGGCCAGGTCGTAGTAGACCTGCACCAGTGGTTGGCCATGCCGGCCGGCAAACACGGCTTTGGTGCGGTTGACAATCCCCAGCATCAAGGGCGCCAGGGCCAACGCCGCAAGCAGATGCACGATGGCAGCGAGCTTATCCATCACTTCCCCAGCTTCCAGGTGAGAAGAACCAGCAGGGTCAGGGCCACGTAGAGCACGTACAGCTGCATGCGCCCGTGCTGCAACCGGTGGAGTTTCATCGCGACCCAGCCGAGGATCACGAATACCGGCGTCAGAAGCCGTTGGTGGAACACGTCGGGCGTCTCGGTCCGCAGCCGGGCCTCGGTGGGAAACAGACCTTCCGGTGTCCGGATCTCGCGGCGGGTTTGCAGGACCAGATGGAAGAAACTGGTGACCGGCTGCGCGAACGACGAGCCGGTGTACTGGATCCGGGCGGTGGGCGCCGCATAGCCGCAGTCCCACGTGCCCGACTTCCCCACCTCCCGGCCCGCCAGGAGCCGTTTGCGCACCAACACCAGACCGGCAATGAACACGACCACCAGGAGCGAGCCGAGGGCGACCAGCATCAACGAGTGTTGGGCGCCGACCAGGGCCTCCCTTACCGCGTCGCGCGGCAAGCCTTGCGGAGCACTCGCCTCATGCAGTGTCTTAACGTGTTGCCCCGTAGTCAGAGCCGGGGCGAGTTGCTCGGGGATGAGGCTCTCGGCGGCCACGCCGATCGTCGGCAACAGCAGCCAGCCGCCCAGCCCGACCAGTACGCAGGCGGCCGCCAGGACGAGCATCGGTCCGCGCATCGCCCGGCCCGCTTCGTGGGCATGCGAGGCTCGCTCGGTGCGGGGCTCGCCCAGGAAGACCATGCCAAAGGCCTTGGTGAAGCAGGCCGCGGCCAGCCCGCCGATCAGGGCCAAGGCGCCGATCGCCAGGATGCTGGCCAAGGGCATCGTCAAGATGTTGGCCAAGGGCCAGGTGGGCTGCGCAGGCGTGCTGGTCGCCAGGCCGCGGAACGCCGCCAGGTAGACCAGCCACTCGCCGACAAAGCCGTTGAGCGGCGGTAGACCCGAGATCGCCGCCGCGCCGAGCACGAACAGCGTGCCGGTCATGGGCATCCGCTTGAGCAGGCCGCCGAGCTGATCGATCGTGCGCGTGCCGGTGGCGTGCAACACGGCCCCGGCCCCGAGGAACAAGAGACTCTTGAACAGGGCGTGATTGACCATGTGCACCAGCGCCCCGGCAAAGCCCAGCGCGGCCATCGCCGGATTCTGGTAGCTGACGCCCAAGAGCCCCAATCCCAGGCTCAATGCGATAATCCCGATGTTCTCGACGCTGGAATAGGCCAGCAGCCGCTTCAGATCGTGCTGGGCCAAGGCGAAGGTCACGCCGAGGATCCCGGAGACCACGCCGATCGAAACCAACAGCCAGCCCCACCAGATCGCCGGCGGGCCGACAAACGTAAGCGTCCGCACCAGTCCGTAGATGCCCACCTTGATCATCACCCCGCTCATCACGGCCGACACGTGCGACGGCGCGGCCGGATGGGCCTCGGGCAGCCAGACGTGCAGCGGCATGAAGCCGGCCTTGGTGCCGAAGCCGATGACGGCCAACAGGAAGGCCACGCCGGCCAACTCGGGGGCGACGGTGAAGGTGGCGAAATCGAGCGACTCCGCCTCACGGCCCAAGAGGGCAAACAACCCAAACAGGAACGCCGTGCCCAGGTGCGAGGCCACCAGATACGTCCAGCCGGCACGGCACACTTCCGGCTGCTCGTTCTCGAACATCACCAGCAGGAACGAGGCCAGGGTCATCATCTCCCAGGCGAAGAGGAACAAGAGCCCATTCGAGGCCACGACGACCAGGAGCATGCTGGCCACGAGGAGATTGTAGAAGAACCACGCCGGCCCCAGTTTCCGGCGACCCACGTAGCCGGCCAGGTACTGGCCCCCGTAGATCGCCGCCAGGGCGCTGACCAGGGCGATCGGCGCGACGAACACGGCCGACAGGGCGTCGAGCTTGAGCGAGAGCGAGCCGAGCGGCACCGGCCAGGCCGTGTAGAACCAGGCGGCCTGGCCGTGGACCAGCACGCCCACGGCTTCGCCCAACGCCAGCAATCCGCCGATCGCCGCCGTGGCCGGCCCCATGAAACACGCGAACTTGGCATTCCTGCCGGCCAGGAGACAAAGAGTGCCACCGCCGAGCAAGACCGCTACCGCCGTCAGGAAGAGACACATGCCGTTTAAGCCTTCTCCGTACCGTTGGTACGGGTACCGTTGGTACGCTGGGGAACGCTCCGATCGACGGCCTCAGCCGCCGCGAAGATCTCCTTGGCAGAACCCCGCCGGGCAATCACCGCGTTGAACTCCGGCTGCCGCAGGGCAAAGGCGAGTTTGGAGAGCAGATGCAGGTGGGCTTTGATCGAGGGACTGACAATCGTGAACAATGTGTGGACGGGCAGACCGTCCAACGCGCCGAAATCAATGGCATGGTCCAGGAACGAGAGGGTGATCATCGGCCGCGGGATGTGCATCACGATCGGGTTGCGCACATGCGGCACGGCGATTCCGTTGCCCAGACCGGTCGAGCCGGCCGACTCCCGGGCCAAGAGGACTTGGAGGAGGAACTGTCGGTCCACCTCCTCCGGAAGAGGCATTTGCTCTACCACGGCCTGCAATGCCGCCACCTTGTCAGCGGCAGTCACATGATAGTGCACCCCACCCGACCGTATTGCTTCGGCCAAATCAGCCGGCGGCGGGGCCCCATGGTCCGTATCCTGAAATGCCTCGGGGGAGACGCTAATCCGTTGCGAGGTCGCCCATTCGAGCAATTCCGCCCGATTGAAGCGGTGCTGGTCGTTCACCTTGCCGGTAGGGAGTCTGCCCTGCTGGATCCAGCGGTAAACCGCTCGTTCCGAGACATTTAGCAGTCGAGCCGCCTCTCGTACGCCAAGTTGCATAGCGCTTCTCGATTCCTCCATAGGGTTACGCGTAGGTGGGCGTTACCCTAGGATGTCTGCCCCGACGAAATAAAGGGGAGGAGTATATCCCTGTTAGCCCGCGAGATCAACAGGGGTTCGCCAAGGACCCGTGCAGAAATGGCTTGGAGATTGACCTACTGGACGAGAGAATCCGCCGGTTTCATAACGCTGGACGATCCATGACCAACGGCGGATTCTCTCTTTCTCGTTGGGGACCCTGCCTCAATAGGTTGACGGTCAACTGAGCCGAATGGCTCTGGCAGGTTTTCTCGACCAAATCTGCGGCGAATCCGTGAAACCACCAGAAAGGATTAAGGTTTCATCCACAAATTGGCCGACCTCCTAGCGAAGACTAGTGAGTGCCACGGCAGATGGATGGACCGCTGCTACGGCCTCAGACACTGTTTCTGGTATGTTGACTTGGAGGGATCTATCCATGGCTTGCAAGAAGTGCGCTGAGAAGAAGGTTGAAAAGAAGCCGGCCAAGAAGGCTCCTGCGAAGAAGACCGCGAAGAAGAAGTAAGACAGCGCGCTCATTTGAGCCAGGGAGACTGGATCCTACTGGGCTTCGGTCTCCCTTCGCTTTTCCAGGGACCCGCGAAGAGACAAGTTGGGTCCTAAGAACTGACGGATCGCCCGGGCCAGATCATGCCCCAAGGCCCGGGCACTCTCACTCGTCACCGCCTGGCCGGCCACGTTGGCATACGGGGTCTCCAGGCTTGTCGCCAGCCAGATGCCCGGCTGGAGGGCCGTCCAGCGGCTGCTTGACTTCGGTTCGCTGAGCGTGTTCCACGACTGGCCAAACCGCAGGTTGTGCCGCGTGTGGTAGGCAAGCGGGCCGGTCTGGGCCTTCTCCAGAATCTCGCCAAACGTTCTCAAGTTGGCCGCCAATTCCGCCGACGGCCCCTCCAGGAGCACGATCCGCTCATTGCTTCCCGGTTGATCGTCGCCGCCGCGGATCCAAGGGCAGTGCAAGTCGATGGCGATATGTAGCCGGCCTTGGGACCACGCGGGCACGAACTGCCGCAGGGCCGCCACCTCGGGATAGAGGCTCTCGCCCAGGTAGTCGCGGTTGTGGTCGTGCGGCTTGCGATTCTTTCCCTGGTCGCCCTCCTCCACACCGTCCTTGTCCATGAAGGGGATCGCAAGGAACTCGACGTGCTCACGCAGCCACCGGCCGTCCGGCGTGTCGGCCAGGACCTCTTCCATCAGGCCTTCCAACACCCAGCTGGCCATCATCTCGCACGAGTGGTGCCGGCAGGTGAGCAGCACGCGATGGTCCGGCGTGCCGTCGAGCTTGCCCAGGCGCAGGCGTTCCACCGTGCGTCCCTTGCGGCTCTTGGTGTGGGTTTCCGCTTTCAGGCACGGATTGCCGGCAAAGCGATCGAGAAACGCCCGGAGGTTTGATTCCTGGTAGGGCACGGCAAAACAGAAGCGGACCTCGCGAGCGCCGGCCGGGAAGGTGTAGGCGAACGTGTTGTTCTTGCTCTTCTCGACCGTGTTCAGGCCGAGCCACGTCCAGCTCGCCCCGCCGTCGGTGCTCACAGCCGGGCCGCGTGTGCCGAGCACGTCGCCCTGGGTGAAGTGGAAGGTGAGCGTGCGGCCCGCGGCCCCGCGCACGCGAAAGTTCCAGTAGAACCAGAAGCCGGCCGTGTCGCGCGGGTCCTGATGGAGTTCGACCCGATCG
>JBDKTH010000724.1:0-4016 GCA_039680305.1 Thermoguttaceae bacterium
GACGATCTCCAACGCGCTGGCCAGTCTGCAGCCGAACAAGGTTCGCTACACCAAGACCGTCTACATGGAATTCACGCCCGAGGGCGTGCGCACTAGCGCCGAGTTCCATTCCGCGGCGATTAAGAGCACCAAGCGTCTGGCCTACGAACAGGTCGACGAGTTTCTGGCCGATCCCGAGCCGTTCCGCAAACGCTGGGGCGTCAAGGTCCACGAGCTGCTCAAACGCATGCACCAACTGGCGATGATCCTTCGCCGTCGCCGCTTCCAGCGCGGGGCCCTGGAATTGAACATGCCCGAGGTGAAGGTCGACCTCGACAAGCAGGGCCGGGTGTCGGGGGCCCACGTGGTCGAGAACACCGAAAGCCACCAGATCATCGAAGAGTTTATGCTCGCGGCCAACGAGGCGGTGGCCGAGGCACTGCGCGACAAGGAACTCTACTTTCTCCGCCGCATCCACAAGTCGCCCACCCCGCACAAGCTCACGGCCCTCACGGAATTCGTCCGCGAGTTGGGCTTCCAGGTCGACAGTCTTCAAGACCGCTTCACCCTCCAAGAGCTTCTCAAACGCACTGTCGGCCGGCCCGAGCAGCATGCCGTCAACTACGCCGTCTTGCGTTCGCTCCAACGGGCCGTCTATAGTCCGGAGGAAGAAGGCCACTACGCGTTGGCCAGCGACTGCTACTGCCATTTCACGTCGCCGATCCGCCGCTATCCCGATCTGACCGTCCACCGGCTCCTGGAGGCGGTCTTGCTCGGCCGAAAACCGCGGAACGACCTGGGCGAAATGCTCATCATGGGCGAGCACTGCTCCGAACGTGAGCGTCGCGCCGAATCGGCCGAACGCGAGTTGGTTCGCGTGAAGCTCTTGGCTTATATGAGCGAACGCGTCGGCGAAGAGATGGACGCCGTGGTGACCGGCGTGGAGCGATTTGGGCTGTTTGTCCAAGGGATCGAGGTGCCGGCCGAAGGGTTGATTCACGTCGACGCCCTGACCGACGACTACTACTTCTACGACCGCACCAGCCACTCTCTGACCGGCCATCGGGCGGGAAACGTCTTCCGGCTGGGCGACCCCTTGCGTGTGGCCGTCGCCCGCGTCGACGTCGATCGCCGCGAACTCGACTTCCGCCTGATCGCCCACAAGCGGCGTCCGGCCACTGCGCCCGAGATTGTCACCGAGCGTGGCAAACACCCAGCGAAGAAGCGAAAGTCCGCCCGGCCCGCCCGCGATTCCCGCCGCACCACCAGTCGCCGCAAGCGGCGGTAGACGTCGGGGAGTAGTCAGTCGGCCGTGCCCGGCTGAGCTTGCGAGAGCCTTCTTCAGTGGCTATCATTCGCCTTTTTGTCCCCCAAACAGGGAGGTTTCTCGCAGCATGTCTCTACGGGTTCGTGCTGATACCGTGGTGGATAGCCTCGGCCTCGATGACGAGGTGGAAGCAGGCGAGTCGCGGCCCTGGTTGAGCCGGCAATGGAGATGGATTTGGTTCTTCATCGCTCTCGGCGCGGCGGCCCGTTTGTTGCGGTATGGTCTGCGGTTTCCCTTTTGGGGCGACGAATCGCTGATCTCGGTCAACTTCCTGAATCGCGGCTATCTTGACCTGCTGCAGCCGCTGGATGCCCATCAGGTGGCGCCCCTGCTGTTTCTCTGGATCGAGGCGACCGCGGTCCGGCTTTTTGCGTTTTCGGAATACTCGCTGCGCGCGTGGTCGTGCGTGGGAGCCTTGGCAAGTCTCTTGTTGTTTCCGTATTTCGCCCGACAGCTTCTGCGCGGCACCGCCCTGGTCTTGGCGATTGCGGTCTTCGCCGTCAGCTACCCATGCATTCGCTATGCGGCCGAGGTCAAACCGTATGGGGGCGATGTGCTGATGGCGCTGGTGCTCATGACGCTGACCGTTCGCTGGTGGCGGCAGCCCGAGCAGACCCGCTGGCTCTGGGGGCTCGTGGGCGTGACGCCCTTGGCGATCGGCGTATCGTATCCGGCGGTCTTCGTGGCAGGAGGCGTGAGCCTGGTGGTGGCGGGCGTGCTCTGGCAGACGTCGGTCCGGCGTGGCTGGCTGCCTTGGGTGGTCTACAACCTCGTGTTGCTGGCGAGCTTCGGGCTGTTCTTCGTCTTGGTGGCCGGCCGGCAGATGACCGCCGAGTCCACGGTCATGACGGATTTCTGGAGGGATGCCTTTCCGCCACTGAATTCGCCGATTGCCCTGGCGAGTTGGCTTTTCACGACGCACACCAGCGACATGCTCGCCCATCCGGTGGGCGGCGAGCACTGTGGAAGCATTCTCACGGCGGTCCTGTGTATCGTAGGTCTGGCCGTGCTGTGCCGTCGAAGACAGTATCGCGTACTGGCCTTGTGCCTGCTGCCCGCAGCGCTCAACTTCGTTGCCGCAGCGATGCACCGCTATCCCTATGGCGGCCATGTGCGCATGGCAATGCACCTCGCCCCGGCCATCTGCCTCTTGACCGGCCTGGGCGCCGCAGCGCTCGTGGAATGGCGGCGTCCCGGGGCAAGAGTCCAGTGGCCTTCCTCCTCGCGGCTCAGGGCGGCGCTAATCGTCTTGGCCCTGATTTGTGCGGTTTCGATTGGCCGCGATCTCTATCGGCCGGCCAAGGCGGACTTCGACCTCAAGAACCGTGCATTCACGCAATGGTTCTGGAACCATATGACCTGGGATCGCGAGCTCGTCTGCTTGCGCACCGATCTTGGCTTGAGCTTTCCGAAACCAGGGCACGCGTGGTACTGCGGCGTCTCGGAGTATCTCTGCTATCAACGGATCTACTCGCCTCGACACGCCCGTGGCGAACCCGCCCACCTCGACCGGGTCTCGGTCTCCCGGCCGCTCTGCTGCGTTCAGTACCGTTCGGGCTACTGGGGATATGACGAGACCCGGTTTGCCGCCTGGTTGGAAACCATGAAGACCCGTTACGACCTCGTGGGGACTGATCGCTATCCGCTAATCCATGGACGCGTGGCTCAACCGGAGAACGTGGACTATGTGGAGGTCTACAAGTTCATTCCCAAGTCGCCGCTGGCTACGAGGTGAGCTTCTGGTGGGGCTGGCTCGACTCTCGGCCGTGCTGAACCGTTTGTTGCCGCAAACGGCCGTCTCGGACTCATGCAGGAGCAATTGGCCCGTGTTGACCGCCGGTCAAGCGTTTCTTGAAGCCCTTGTGCGCGTCAGGCTGGTACCCGAGTGACTCGTAGAAGCGATGGGCCACGGTCCGTTCCGACTCGGTGACGAAGAGGAGGTAACTGCAATGACGAGCCGCGGCGCATACTTCCAGTTCCCGCATCAGAGACTCGCCGATGCCCCTGCGGCGATGGTGCTCATCGACAATGACGTCCTCCACGACCATGAAGGGGTTGCAGTCACCGTAAAGCTCTTCGCAGACGATCCCCATCGCGGAGCCGACCAGGTGCCCCTGATGCTCCGCTCCGAGGAAGATATAGTGTGGATCTGCCGCGAGTCTGCGGAATGTGGCTCGCATCTTCTCCAAAGAAGACCGCTCGCCCCAAAACTGCGAGTACAGATCAGCTAGCGACACCAGATCGCCTTCCGTCAAGCTTCTGATTTCCATCACCTTCCTCTGGCATGCTTCCGGAACACACGGGCTCGGTGCAGTCACTTTCGCCAGAGTTGATCTTACTTCTTCTGGGGAGACCCGACAACGAACCTGGGTGTGTTACGATCTGCGAGTTCGCACGGGATCGGTTTGAATGGGAATAATTGACCCATACACATAATGCGTGTACACTTATTACGTGTATATGTCCTGATTCTCGCGGTATGGAGTCCCGTGTCATGGTGAACCTGACGTTGACAGCGGACGAAGAGCTGGTTGCAAAGGCGCGGGCTTATGCGCAAACCCGAAAGACCACGCTCAACCAACTCATCCGCGACTATCTCACGCGGTTGACTGGACAGATGGACCCCCAACGGGCTGCTGAGGAGTTTGCGGAACTTGCCCGGAGTCAGCCGGGGCGATCGGAAGAGGGGTATGTCTTCGATCGCCGGGCG
>JBDKTH010000395.1:0-4873 GCA_039680305.1 Thermoguttaceae bacterium
TTGGCTACGCCGTTGGCGGAACCACGAGCGGGACCGGAGGCGTCACCTCGGGAATGAGCAGCCTCTCTTCTGGTACGAATGCCGGGACGTCGAGCGTTTCTCAGTCCGGTCTTGGTGGCACGAGTGGTGCCGGTGACTCCAGTAGCACTGCTTCGCTGCAGTCAGGATCCTCCACGGGGACGATGTGTTACATCCCAGATTACACCAGTCTGCCTACCTCCAGCCTGCTGTTGACGGGCGAGAGTCTCACTCAGAACGGCTCAGGCACCTTGACGCTCGGACGGGACTGGAGTTTTTCCGACTTGTTTTTGACGGGCGGGATTCTCCCGCCAACCTACACGGGCACCCTCAGGGACGGACAGCTCTCCTATGATCCGTCTCTGGTTGCGACGGGCGGAAGCATCACTCTGTTCAACCCAATCATCTTTACGGGGCCTGGTGGTCTCACGTTCAACAGTGACGCGTCCGTGCCCGAACCAAGCACCTTCGGACTGGTCGCCAGTCTGGCTGGCATTGGCGTGGTCGTTTGGACGAGGCGGGGCAAGTCGAAAGCAGGCCGCCGCTAGAGCCACGCTTCTGCACGGCCATCTCTTTCGCCTCGACTTCCGGGGCTCGGTTCGATCGCCAGGAAACCGCCGAGTTCCATCGACTGCGAGCGTCCGTGCGGTTCACCCCGGGCTTGCGCACCCCCCTTCTTCCGAATCGTCGGCTTAGGCAAGCTTTGCGGGATAAACCGGTTTTGCGTGGGGGGGTCTGTCCCGTGATTAAGCATTGTGCCGGAAGCGCTTAATCATTCCAGAGGTGCGGACGATTCCTATTGGTAGTAGTTTGCGGCCCATCTCTGGATCGTGCGAGGTATGGGACGAGGGGGGGTATGAAGACGTTCTACCGGCAATTTTGCTTTCATCGAACAACCGCCCTGTTGACAGGCGTCGTCGCGCTGCTGGGCATTGCGGCGGACGGTTCGTGTCTCGGTGGCGAGCCCGTCAGGGGAGCCGAGCTTTCTGACCGGACGCCATCGGTCGTCGTCGTGCGGCGTCGCGCCGAGGAGCGCATCCGCTACGCCTTCGATCTCGGCGCCCGGGGCGCGATGTGTTCGGCACGTACGGAATTCATCAAGGCTTTGGAACTGGTCGCTCAGGCGTTGGACGCGGATGAAGGGGTGGCGACGCACTGCGGCGGTTTGGAGGCGGGGCTTCGCGCCCTGCACGAGGCCGAGGATTTCATGCCCCGCGATGCTCAACTCGATGCACGCTGGGACCTGAGTCATCTGGTCGCCTCCCATCGAACGCCCGTGCTCAAGCAGGCCCACTTGCGTGAGACGTCCTTGACCGCGGCCCTGCAGGCCTACTACAGCTATGCCACGGAGTCGCTGGCCCACGGCGGGGGGCATGAGCCGACGGCGTCGATGGCGTTGTATGGCTGGGCCCGGGTGGAGACGGCATCGGCCAGCGGGGCGTCGCAATCGGATCCGCTCGGCGGGGCCAAGGCGATTGCCCTGCATCACGCCGCGCTGTTGATCGACGCAGAGAACCACATGGCCGCCAACGAATTGGGCGTGCTGTTGGCCCGCTATGGCCAGCTGCGCGAAGCCAAAGGGGTGCTGGAACACAGCCTGGCGATCGCGCCGCGGGCGGAAACCTGGCGGAACCTGGCAACGGTGTGCCAGAGCCTCGGCGACACCGCCGCGGCAACGGAGGCCGACAGCCACGCGCAAGATCTGGCCCAGGCGGCTGCCGCCCAGGGGCGAAGCATGGGCGGGATGGTCCGCTGGGTGGACGCGGAGACCTTTGTGCACAGCAGCGGCCCCGACCCGCTCGGCGACATCACGAGTAATCCCAAACCAACGACCGACGTGAAGCCCAAACCGGCCGCTCCGAAACCGTCGAACCAGTGGTCTTCGTGGTTCAAGCCCAAGGTGTTGGGCGACATCCTGTCAGGCCCCACGCGACGGACGGAATCGGGCGCGAAGACGAAACCCTAAGAACCTGTTTCCAAACCGAATTTCCACCGGCGTGTTGCCGCCTCAGAACCGGTTTTGAAGCAGGTTTTGATAACACAATCATCATATCAGTTCTGGAGAAAGGGGCCTCGAATGGCAAGGCGATGGCAGACCCACGGTGTGTTTTCCCTACTCGGCTACGCGCGTGCCGGAATTGTGCTGGCTGTGATCCTTGCGACGCCGATCGTGGGGTGGGGACAGTCCCCCGCGACGTCCTCGACGACGGCTCGGGCGGAGGCCGTGCGGTTGCGATTGGCCGCCCTGATGGAGGTTGAGCCGGAGGCGAACAAGCCCGCGATGGAATCGGCACCGGCGGCGCCCCAGGCCGTCGTCGAGCAAGCTTCCGCCGAGGAGACGCTCGCCAACCCAATGCGGGCCCCGGAGAATCCTCCTGCGCCGCCTCGCAAACTGCTTGCTCCCACGCCAGCCCCCCGCCCCACTCCCGCGACGCCGCCTCCCGGAGGCCCGATTCCCCCGCCGGACGTCGCGCCGCCAATCCCGGAAACGGACGACGAACTCACGGCCCCCCCGCCCGCGACGGGCTGTTCCCAAGGGCCGCGATGCGGGTTCCACTGCGCCAATCCCGAGTCGGCCGGCAAGCTCGGGTTCCACGGGGCCTATCAGATCCCCTGGGAGGTCTTTGCCCAAGGGGAATACATCGGGCCGCACCGCACGCCCCACGTCCCCGAATACCGTCTGCGGGTCGACGACCTGCTGGACTTCGTCTACATCTTCTCGTTCAAGGCCACCCCGCAGCCCTATCGGCTCCATGTGCGCGACCGGCTCCTGGTCAGCTCGCTCACTTCGCCGCAGACGGTGGATCAAGAACTGTTTGTCCAGCCCGACGGCACGATCTCGGTCCGCATGATCGGCCAGGTCCGCGCGGTGGGGCTGACGATCGACGAGCTCCGCGGCAACCTGGAGCAGGCCTATCAGCCTTTTGTGAAGAAGCCGTCGATTACCCTCACACCGATGGAATTGAACAGCCATTTGCAGGAGTTGCGTGCGGCGGTCGATCGCCGTTATGGGGCGGCCGGCGGCCAGGGGAGCCAGGTCCGCGTGACTCCGGCCGGCACGATCCAGTTGCCGATCATCGGCTCGGTATTCGTCCAAGGCCTGACCCTGTCTGAACTGAAGCGGGAGGTCGAGGAGCGCTACCTGAAGGTCACCGAGGGGGTCGAGATTACGCCGATCCTCGTGGCCCGGGCCCCGCGATTCTTCTACATCGTAGGCGAGGTGCGAGCCCCCGGCCGCCACGAGATGTTAGGCCCGACCACCGTGCTCCAGGCGATCGCCCAGGCCGGCAGTTGGAACAACGGCGCCCACCTGAAACACGTCGTCGTCTTCCGCCGCGACGAGAACTGGTGCCTGATGGCCACGAAGCTCGACCTGTATGGGGCCCTGCAAGGCAACCGGCCCTGCCCGTGCGACGAGGTCTGGATCCGCGACTCGGACCTGATCATCGTACCGAAGAACCCGATCCTCGTGGCCGACGACTTCATCGAGCTGGTCTTCACCCGGGGAATCTACGGGGTATTCCCCATGTCGACGACGCTCAACTTCACCAAGCAGAGCACGCTGTAAGAGGCGGTCTGGAAAGGCTCCCCTCGCCCGAACAGCGGGCTCATCTTCACACACACGCTAGCAAAGTCAACTGACCGCGCAGCGGTCGAGGGCCGTAGCCGTGGGCGTAAGCCCACGGAATCAAGCGTGCCAAACGCGCGGCAAAGCCGCGTAGCGGCGACGGTCCATGGTCCCAACGTCGCCGCTGCACGGCTTTGCCAAGGTCGGGCAACCTGCGTTCCGTGGGCTTACGCCCACGGCTACGGCCCTCGACCGCTGCGCGGTCAGTTGCCGAGAGCATTCTCCCCCACTCAAAACAAGGGCCACGAAACGTAATCCGACGATGACAGGCTTTGCTAGCATGTGTGTAATGACGATCCCGCGCAGCGTGAGAGGGAGTTTTGCCATCGCCGCTTACTGGTCGGCTTCGCATTCGGCGACCTTGCGGTCGTAGAATGCGTCGGTGAGGAGTCCCTCTTCGTAGAGGAACTTGAGCTGTCGCAAATGGCTGGCGACCTGTTGCTTGGTGAACTTCTTCCCAGGCGTCGCGGCATTCCCGGCGACGGGGGTTTTCGTGGCGGCGGCCGGCGGGGTTGCGGGCGCGGTCTTCGCTGCTGCGGCGATCGCGGCGCGGGCGCGTTTGGCCGGCGGCTGGTAGGCCGGGTCGAACACCAAGGCCTTCAGGTCCTCGGCGGGCACGAGATGCCGCCACAAGAACGCCTGCATCCGGTCCTCGGCGGGCACGGCCTCGCGGGCCACGGGCCGCTTGCCGATCATAGCCACGCCCTCGACGGTGAGCGTGACCGGTTGCGGCGTGCTGGTCAGGGTGGTCCTGATCCCGAGCCGGGTCATGATCTGCTTGCCCGACAGAACCACCGGCGGCGACACGAACCCGTCCGGCGGATTCTTCAGGCTCAGCTTGATGTCGCCGGTGAACCCGTCTTTGCGGATCGCATAGACACTCACCGCGGTGGCCGACTTGCCGCGCATGGCGACGCTGGAGGGCACGACGCGCAACGCGAAATCGGGCTGCGGCTTGCTGATCCGCAGCCGATAGGCATACTCCTCGCCGCCATGGCGAGCCGTGTCGCCCAGGTGGACGTAGTAGGCGCCGTCGGCCGGCAGCGTAAGCATCAGATACGAATCGGCATGGTGCGTGTTCACCCCGGAGCCGGCGTCTTCATAGTCATCGTTGAACACGAGCACCTTGCCGGTCGCATCGGTGACTTTGAGCATCGAATCCAGCGGAGAATCGAGCCGCCGGGCCGTGACTTCCGCGACGATCGTGTCGCCGGCACGGCCGTCGAC
>JBDKTH010001173.1:0-9241 GCA_039680305.1 Thermoguttaceae bacterium
GCCAGCCGGCACTCCGCGGATCGCCCCCAGGTTTAGGGAGAGAATTGTGGAAAGCCTCACGTGGTGTGATGCAAATTTTGCGACGCGGCGCACATTCGTAAGTGACAGCTATCCAAGTAGTTGCATGTACGCGAAAAGACGCAAGTGAACTAACCTGAAGGTGGGGGTGTGTTGCATAATTCATGGGTGGCTACGTAGTTCGGTTTGGTGCGTACCACCCATATTTATATCCCCCCGCATGGTTTCCGTGATTCGGAAGTCCCTGGCCTGTGCTCTGCAAGCAGCACGAGCCATACGCGCGGCCGCCAAGCGGCGCTTGGGTCGGGCCTGACGGCTGTACGCCGAGCGCGAGGGAAATCTCTCAAAAGCTTCAATTGTCAAAGATCCAAGCGGCTCGCCTTCTCCGGCTGCCAGGAATCAGCCTAGCAAAACGGCTGGCCCAATTTCAACACGATTTGGTAGGTCAATTCTCCAAGTTATTTCTGGGCCGGCTCCTATCCCGTTCGTCGGGTGGTGTTCTCGTACCGGCTCCCAGACGATTGAGCCCCATCAGAACCGGGCCGTTTCGGCCCGAAGTCGGGGCGACATGGCCCAGCTTGGAGTCCTGTTCTTGGTCCGAGACTCAATAAGTCGCGTTCCGGTCCCGGCCCGATGAGCATCCGCACACTATACTTTCAAAGGGTCGGGTAAAATGCATTAACCCGATCGAAGAAGCTTGGCTGTTGGCGGTAGGTTTATGAGTTTCGTAAAAAATACCCCCCAAGATCCAGCCAAGCATGGGCGGCGTGGTAGATTAGGTAAGCGGGAAGTTCGGTTTGAGTTTTGCGAGGTTTTTGGTAGCCTCAAGTGTTCTGATTGTAGCGATTAAGTGATCTACGTAAGGGCATCACAGTGAAAATTCTGTTGGCAACGAGC
Source organism: Thermoguttaceae bacterium (assembly GCA_039680305.1). Taxonomy (GTDB): domain Bacteria; phylum Planctomycetota; class Planctomycetia; order Pirellulales; family Thermoguttaceae; genus JBDKTH01. Next base: position 916 of record JBDKTH010001173.1, read on the forward strand.
GAAGCGGTTCCTTTTGCCAAGACCGGCGGACTGGCAGACGTCTGCGGGGCCTTGCCGATTGCACTGGCCCAATTGGGCCATGAGCCGGCGGTCATCTTGCCGGCCTATCGACAAGCCAAGTACTCGCCGATGCCGATCGAGCGGCTGGGGATCGACTTCATCGTGCCGATCGGGAGCAAGACCGTGGCTGGCCACCTGCTCCGCAGCCACCTGCCCGGCAGCAATGTGCCGGTCTACCTGGTCGAGCAGGATCAGTACTACGATCGCGACGAGTTGTACGGCGTCGACGGCAACGACTACCAGGACAATTGCGAGCGGTTCGTGTTCTTCTCCCGGGCCGTGTTGGAAGCCGTGCGTCTGCTTGGCCTCGACGTGGACGTGATCCATGCGAATGACTGGCAGACGGGCCTGGTGCCGGCCTACCTGAAGATCGAATACCGCCAGCGGCCGCATTACCAGAATATCGCCTCGCTGTTCACAATCCACAACATGGGCTACCAGGGGATGTTCTGGCACTGGGACATGCTCCTGACCGGTCTCGACTGGAAGTACTTCAACTGGCATCAGATGGAGTACTACGGCAAGTTGAACCTGCTGAAGACCGGCCTGGTGTTCGCCGACTCGATCAACACGGTCAGCCCGCGGTATGCTCAGGAGATTCAGACCCCGGCTTTTGGCAAGGGACTCGAAGGCGTGCTCCAGTACCGCCGGGATGTCCTCTCGGGGATTCTGAACGGGATCGACGAGAAGGAGTGGAACCCGGCCACCGATCCCTTGCTGCCGGCCAACTACGGCCCGGAGACGGTCCGCGAATGGAAACCGGTCTGCAAGGCGGCCCTGCAACGCCAGTTCGGCCTGCCCGAGCGGCCCAACGTGCCGGTGGTCGGCTTCATCGGTCGGCTGACCGAGCAGAAGGGGATCGACATGATCACCGATGTGGTCCCCGAGTGGCTCGATCGCAGCGACCTCCAGTGGGTGCTGCTTGGCAAGGGGGATCCGAAGTATCATCGCGCGATGGAACGCTTCGTGCGCCGCTCGCCGGAGAAGTTCGCCGCCCGGTTGGAGTACTCCAACGAAGTGGCGCATCTGATCGAGGCCGGGGCCGACATGTTCCTCATGCCCAGCCGCTATGAGCCGTGCGGGCTGAACCAGATGTACAGCCTGAAATACGGCACCGTGCCGATCGTGCGCGAGACGGGCGGCCTGGCCGACACGATCGTCAACACGACGGAAAAGACGTTGGCCGACGGCACGGCCAACGGGTTCAGCTTCCGCGAGGACAACGCTCAGGCCTTGACCGAAATGCTCCAACGGGCCGTGGACGCCTACCATCAGCCCCAGATCTGGAGCCAGGTGATCGCGACGGGAATGCGTCAGGACTGGTCGTGGACACGGAGCGCGGGCGACTATGTCCGGCTCTACGAGCAGACCGCCGCACGCGTAAAACAAGGGCTGTAGGAAGGACGAAGGACTAAGGACGAAGGATTAGTGGCCAACCGAGGCTTCTCGCTCTCCTGATGTGCATCTTCGATCTTGGTTGGTCATGAGTCATTGGGCATTAGTCATTCGGTCATTTTTGCGACAGGGTTCAAGGAAGCTAAGAGGATTGCCCAGTCCGTTCTCCCGCTGGCGCCGGGAGCGTGCACGATGTGGAGCGAAGGAGAGCCATGCACGACGTTTCGTTGGTCTTCTTTTGGCACCAGCACCAGCCGTACTATCCGGACGACGTGGGACGCGAGAATCCCATGCCTTGGGTCCGCCTGCACGGCGTCAAGGACTACTGGGGCATGGCCATGCTGCTCAAGGAAGTGCCCGAGCTGCATGCCACGATCAATCTCGTCCCCAGCCTCTTGGTCCAGCTCTTGGGCTACACCGAGCACAACCATGAGGATCGCCATCTGAGGATCTCGCGCATGCCGGCCGACAGCCTCTCGGCCGACGACATGGTCTATCTGATGGACAACTTCTTCATGGTCCATCCGGACCACATGATCCGGCCCTACCGCCGCTATCACGAGCTGTACAAGAAGCGGGGCGTCCACGTCGACCCGCCAGATCGGGCCGCAAAACGCTTCACCCATCGCGATGTCCTCGACCTGCAGTGCTGGTCGAACCTTTCCTGGTTCCACCCGCTGGCCTTCGAACTCGACGCCGATCTGGCGGAATTCCGCAAGAAAGGACGCAACTGGACCGAGTCGGAGAAGCTCTGGTTGTTGGACAAGCAGATGGCAATTCTCCGGCAGGTCATCCCCTTGCACCGCGAACTGCAGCAGCAGGGCCAGGTGGAACTGACCACGACACCGTTCTATCACCCGATTCTGCCGCTTTTGTACGACAAGCGTCTCGCCCGCCGGGCGATGCCCGACGTACGCCTGCCGAACCATCTGGAAGGCTATCCCGAGGACGCCCAGCAGCAGATCCGCTGGGCGGTCGAGTTCCACGAAAAAACGTTTGGCCAGAAACCACGGGGCATGTGGCCCTCGGAAGGCTCGGTGTGCCAAGGCATCATCCCGGCCATTGCCGATGCGGGCATTCAGTGGATCGCTACCGACGAAGAAATCCTCTCCAGCTCCACCGACGGCGCAGTCTGCCGTGACGGCAACGGCTACCTGCGCAACCCCGAGATGCTCTACCGCCCCTGGCGCGTGGAAGAGAACGGGCGCCAGCTCCAGGTCCTCTTCCGCGATCATGCGATGAGCGACATGATCGGGTTCAACTACCAGCGTTACTCGGCCGAGCACGCGGTGAACGACTTCATCGGCAAGATCGAAGCCATCGGCCGGGCGACGAGCGGCAACGCGGGCCGACGGCCCACGTTGGTCAGCGTAATCCTCGACGGCGAGAACTGCTGGGAATACTACCAGAACAGCGGCGTCGACTTTCTCCGCAAGCTCTACCACCAGATCGCGCTGCATCCGAAGATTGCCCCCGTACGGGTCACCGACTACTTGCAGCGTCATCCGGCGACCGACAAGCTGGCCCACTTGTTCCCCGGCAGTTGGATCCAGCACAACTTCGCCATCTGGATCGGCCATCCCGAGTGCAACCAGGCCTGGGACCTGCTGCACCAGACCCGACAACACTTGAAGGCCAGCGCCAGCCGCAACAAGTCGCCCGAGCAACTCCAACAAGCCTGGCGAGAGCTGTACATCGCCGAAGGGAGCGACTGGTTCTGGTGGTTCGGCGACTCGCACACCAGCGCCCAGGACAACCTGTTCGACCACCTCTTCCGACGGCATCTGCAGAACGTCTATACCCTGCTGGGCGATCAGCCGCCGGCCGAGCTGGCTCGGCCGATCAGTCAAGCGAGTCGCCAGCGGCTCCATACGCTCCCGACCGGGCTTTTGAACGTCCGGGTCGACGGCCGGCGAACCTACTTCGAATGGATCAATGCCGGTCACTACGCCTGCCAAGGCTCACGCGGCACGATGAGCATGAACACCGAAGGATTGATTGCCGATCTCTACTTCGGCTCGGACGCGCAGCGGCTTTTCGTGCGGCTGGACGCTCAGAACGGCTCGTGCCGCGAACGACTCGCGAACGTGGATCAACTGCGGATGGTGTTCCTACGGCCGGAAGGCTTTGAGCTGGTGGTCACCAACCCGGCCCAGCGACAGCCCCACGTGCAGTTCTGCCACAACGGGGTCCCCGTGGCCGAGGCGGGCGTGGAAGCCGCCGGCGACGTGGTCTTCGAACTGGCCATTCCTTTCCGCAGCCTTGCCGTGTCGACCAACGCCCCACTCGCGTTCTATCTCGAACTGCTCAAGTCCGAGCAGTCGATCGAGCGCCTACCCACGGAGGCGGCGATTGAGATGACGGTGCCGTCGGAGGACTTTGAACTGATCATGTGGCAAGCGTGAGAAGGAAATGATGAATGATGAATGATGAATGATGAATGAAAAAAGACGGCGAAGCGGCAATCGCTATTTACGATCCGCTGGCCGCGTCTTGCTGAATGCTGACGGCTGATAGCTGACCGCTCTCTCTCAACTTTGTCCCGCGTACTACCGACTGCCTACTTACCATGCCTGACTTGCGAAAAGATCCGATTGTTGGCCGCTGGGTGATTGTGGCCAAGAGCCGCGCGAAGCGGCCGCACGACTTCGATTCCACGCCGCACCTGCGGCGCGGACAGTTCTGTCCGTTCTGCGAAGGGAACGAAGACAAGACGCCCCATGAGATCCTCGCCTATCGTAATCCGGGCTCCCAGCGGAACCGCGAGGGATGGCGAGTGCGGGTTGTGCCCAACAAGTTCCCCGCCTTGGAGATCGAAGGCGACCTGAACAAGCGGGGCGACGGGATCTACGACATGATGCAGGGCGTCGGCGCCCATGAAGTGATCATCGAGTCACCCAAGCACCTGGTGAGCACGTCGCAGTTGAGCGAAGAGCAACTCCGCGACGTGCTATGGGTCTACCGCGATCGGCTGGTGGACCTCAAGAAGGATTCGCGGTTGGTCTACGGGATGATCTTCAAGAACGTGGGCGCGGCGGCTGGGGCCTCGCTGGAGCACACGCACAGCCAGTTAATCGTCACTCCGATCGTGCCGATTAACGTTTGTGAGGAAATGGCGGGTTCGCTGGAGTTTTACAACTATCGCGGCCGTTGCGTCTATTGCGACATGATCCACCAGGAACTGGCCACCGAGAAACGGATTGTCTGCGATACCCCGGGCTTCGTGGCCTTCTGTCCCTTTGCCAGCCGGTTCCCGTTCGAGACCTGGGTCTTGCCCAAGGCGCATGCGAGCCACTACGAAAACCTCCAAAGAAACGGGGTGGACGAACTGTCGGGGGTGCTGCGATCGGTCATCGCCAAGATTGAAGTGGCCCTGGACCGGCCCGCCTACAATTACATCATTCATACGGCCCCCTTTGACACCCAGGAGCTGAGGCATTATCACTGGCATATAGAGATTATGCCGAGTTTGACGAAGGCCGCTGGGTTTGAGTGGGGCACCGGTTTTTACATCAATCCGGTCCCACCCGAAGAAGCGGCGGCTTTCTTACGGGAGGTGGAGATTGAGCCGCAAGACCCACAAGATTTTCCGACCAGGACGACTGGATAAACTGGGTTGCAGTTGCCGATGAACTAAACAATTCCTGACGGATCTCGCGTGCAATCAACCGCACGATCGCAGAGTTCTGACGACGGGAGGTCGTCGAACTCGGCTCCCAACGAGCTGATCGAGCCTGGTTGCCTGCGGGGCCGCGATCCTCCCCACCCTCCCAACATCCAACCTTCACTGTCTGCTATGCCCAACCCGATTCGCCTTGTACTGGTCCTTCACAATCATCAGCCCATCGGCAACTTCGAGAACGTCTGCGAGCAGGCTTATCAGGACAGTTACCTGCCGTTTCTCGACGTCTTCGCCCGCTACGACTCGCTGAAGATCGCCCTGCACACCAGCGGCTCGTTGATGGAGTGGCTCGAATCGCGGCATCCCGAGTACCTCGATCGGCTCGCCGACCTGACCGCCCGCGGCCGCATCGAGATCATTGGCGGCCCGTACTTCGAGCCGATCCTGGCGATGATCCCCTCGCGGGACCGCGTCGGCCAGATCCGCAACTACACCACCTGGCTGGAAAACCGCCTCAGCGCCACGATCCGCGGCATGTGGATGCCGGAACGCGTCTGGGAGCAGTCGTACACCCGCGACCTGGTCGAGGCGGGCATGGAATACACGGTGCTCGACGACTGCCATTTCAAAAACGCCGGCCTGACCGAAAGCGAGCTCTACGGCCACTATCTGACCGAAGACGACGGTCGCGTGATGTCGGTCTTCCCCGGCAGCGAGCGGCTGCGCTACACGATCCCCTTTGCCGATCCGCAGGAAACGATCGACTACCTGGCCCGGATCTCCGAGCAGCACCCGGATTCGGTGGTCGTGTTTGGCGACGACGGCGAGAAGTTCGGCACCTGGCCGGAGACGAAGAGGCACTGCTATGAGAACGGCTGGCTGGTGCGGTTCTTCGACGCCCTGATGGCCAACCAGCACTGGCTCAAGGTGACCACGCTGTCCGAATCGGTCGACAACACCAGCCCGCTGGGCAAGATCTACCTGCCCGATTCGAGCTATCGCGAAATGACCGAATGGGCTCTGCCCACGGACCTGCAACTGGAATATCACCGCGTCTCCCACGAAATGGAAAACGACCCTCGCTGGGCGTCGCTGAAACGGTTCGTGCGCGGCGGTTTCTGGCGCAACTTCAAGGTGAAGTACAGCGAAGCCGACGAGATGTACTCGCGGATGATGTGCGTCAGCCGCCGGCTCCAGGAGACGCTCGACGGGGGCGCCCGGGGCGAACTGGTTGAGCAGGCCCGGACCGAGCTCTATCGCGGCCAGTGCAATTGCGGCTACTGGCACGGGGCGTTCGGCGGGATCTACCTGCCCCATTTGCGCAACGCCGTGTTCAACCACCTGATCGCTGCCGACAACCTCTTGGACCATGTCACCAACCGGCCGGAGACCTGGATCGAGTCGAAGGCCGAAGATTTCAACTTCGACGCTCGCCAAGAAGTTCAGTTGACCAACGACAAGCTGATCGCCCTGTTGGCCCCCGGCCGCGGCGGCCAGCTCTACGAGCTCGACGTCCGCTCGATCTGCCACAATCTTCTGGCCAGCTTGACCCGCCGGCCCGAGCCCTATCACCGCAAGATCCTTGCCGGCCAGAACCAGGGCAACGGCCAGTGCGCGAGCATCCACGACCGCGTGGTCTTCAAACAGGCCGGGCTCGATCAGCGGATCCAGTACGACAGCTATCCGCGCAAGAGCCTCCTCGACCTGTTCTATGATAACGAGGTGACTCTCGAGGCCGTGGCGTCCGGTCAGGCTTGCCAGCGGGGCGACTTCACCCTCGCCGGCTACGAGGCCCGTGTACGTCGCAACCCCGATCGGATCCAGGTCCAGTTGAGCCGCGACGGCAACGTCAACGGCACCCCCGTGCGGATCACCAAGGGCGTGACCCTCAACGCCGGCAGCTCGGTCCTGGAAATCGGCTACATGCTCGAAAACCTCCCGCAGGACCGGCAATTCCACTTCGCCGTGGAGTTCAACTTCGCCGGAATGCCCGCCGGCGCGGACGACCGCTACTTCTACGACGTCGAACAGAAGCGGCTTGGCCAGCTCGGCACGCGGCTGGACCTCTACGACGCGACCGGCCTGGGGCTGGTCGACGAGTGGCTCGGCCTGGACGTGAGCCTGAAGATGTCGCGGCCCACGCATCTGTGGACCTTCCCGGTCGAGACCGTGAGCCAGTCGGAAGGCGGCTTCGAGGCGGTCCACCAGTCGGTGGTCGTGATGCCGCACTGGTTCGTGACCGCCGACGCCGAAGGCCGCTGGGCCGTGACGATGCGGTTGGGGATCGACACCAGCCGCGCCGAAGCCCGGATGGAGCACTCGGCGCTGGCCGCCGGAATGTGAACTGACGCTTGACCCGCAGTCGGGGCGGCAGGCTTCCTTCCGCCCCTTTTTGTTGCGCATCCGAGTCTTGTCGCATGTCCGAACCGGGGCGTGTCGCCCCGGTTGTTTTGCGGGGCGACACGCCCCGGCTCGGATTACGGCAGCAGGAACCGCAAGTGGTTGAGGTTTAGGACGTCAACTCCCGCGGCCCTCAAGGAGTAATCGAGGTTGAGGTCCTCAGTCAAGACGAGATACCTTTCCCGAGCAAGGGAAAGGATCACGGCATCCGTCAACCCCAGTCGTCGAAAAACTTCCGTCTGAGCCACGGTGTCACTTCGAACAACCTGCTCGTCAAAGGTCGTGATTTCTCGAGCGAGTACTTCCACTGAACCGAGAGATCTGGTCCGGCTGGCATTTGCCGACGAGGTACAGAAGCAGAATGTTGGTATCGACGAGAACTCCTCGCGAACCGTACTTGTGGACCAATCTGACAATCTCATCGGTCATGTCAAGGTTCTGATCTTCATCGACCGCACCTCACCGGTCTCCGCCGAAACCGCGACCACTTTGTACTCGCGGCTTCGCGGCAAGGAGAGCGAACTCTGGAGTGGCGAGGGCGGCTTGAGGAAGCTCAGCGTGATGGACCACAATTTGTTGTCGTCGGAGCGTTCCACCTCCTCAAGCCGAAGGTCGTCCAGGGCTTGACCTTCGTACATCTCCTGAACGAATTCGACCGCTTTCTCAACTGCCTGCTTGACCAGAACCATTCTGCACCATAACGATTGCGTCTAGGGCCGCACAAGGCGGACTGGTTTTCAGTTCTTCGACCAAAACCATTTACCTAAGTATATCGCCCCCTCGAATGACGTGCCATACTTGGGGCCTCAGCGGGACAGCCGAAACCAATCCACGGCTGCGTCGAAGCCT
>JBDKTH010000427.1:0-2651 GCA_039680305.1 Thermoguttaceae bacterium
CGTTCGATAACAAGAACGAACTGCTTCTCGTGCTGGACTTCAATGAGGGGACGACGCTGGAACGCTCTGACGCCGCCGTCCGCGACTTCGAAGCGTACCTGGCCGGAGTCCCCGAGGTGGCCGATTATACCAGCTACGTCGGTCTGGCCTCGCCCATGGACTTCAACGGCCTGGTGCGACATTACTATCTGCGTCAGGGTGACAACGTGGCGGAGTTGCGGATCGATCTGGCGGGCAAGAAGAACCGCGAGTTGCAGAGCCACGCCATTGGCCTGCGCATGCGAAACGATCTGCAGGCGATCGCCGACCGGCACCACGTGCGCATGAAGCTTGTGGAAACCCCGCCCGGCCCGCCTGTCATCGCCAGCGTGGTGGCCGAAGTCTACGGCCAGCCGGATCACCAGTACGAAGACATCCTCGCGGCGGCCAACGTCGTGCGGGATCGCCTGGCGGCGGAGCCGGGCGTGGTCGACGTGGACGACTCACGCGAATCGCCTCAGGACAGACTCACCTTCGTTACCGACAAGGAGAAAGCGGCTATCAGTGGTGTTACCACCGAGGACATCGTCAGTACGCTTCGTGCGATGCTCGGCGGCGACACGGTCGGCCTGGTGCGAAGCGACACGGAACGGAATCCGCTCAAGATCGAATTGCGAGTCCCCGTGGATCGGCGAACGAGCGGCGAGGACCTGACCCAAGTGCAGTTGAAAGGTGTCGGCGGCCAACTGGTCCCCTTGGCTGAGCTGGGGCACTGGGCCAAGGCCCGCGTTGACCAGATGATCTACCACAAGAACCTCCAGCGCGTGGCCTACGTGTTTGCCGAGACCGCCGGGCGCCCGCCAGCGGACGTGGTCATCGACGTCCTGGCCGACAAGGCGGTTGCTCGTCCCGCCGGCGGGGCAAAGACCAGCGGCAACGGCTGGGTGGAAGACCGCCAACCCCGCCCGACGGAGGAACGGACCTTCTTCTCCAATGGCAGCGGCATCGCCTGGGGCGTGCCTGCGGGCTTTGCCGTCAAGTTTGCCGGTGAGGGGGAGTGGCAGATTACGCTCGACGTGTTCCGAGATCTCGGTCTGGCCTTCGGCGCAGCGATGATCGGGATCTACATCCTTCTGGTCGCGCAGACCGGTTCGTTCACCATCCCGGTAGTCGTTATGCTGGCGATCCCGCTGACAGTCTTGGGGGTCATGCCGGGCTTCTGGCTGCTCAACGTGGCCAGTGCTCAGCAGGTGGGCGGCTTCCTCGACCCGGTGTACTTCACCGCGACTGGCATGATCGGCATGATCGCTCTGGCGGGGATCGTCACACGCGACTCGATCATCCTGGTCGATTTCATCCACCTCTCGCTCGCCCGGGGCCGTTCCTTGTTCGACGCGATCATGGAGAGCCGCGTCGTGCGTCTGCGGCCGATCCTGCTGACCGCCAGTGCCGCGATGCTCGGAGCGGTGCCGATCATCATCGACCCGATCTTCTCCGGGCTGGCCTGGTCGCTGATCTTCGGTCTGTTCGCCTCAACGCTCTTCACCTTGTTCGTGATCCCGGTCGCCTATTGGCTCCTCTACGCCAACACGCCCGGCCACGGTCTGCCACAGTCGACCATGGACCAGGAGGAATCGATGGTCGATTTGGAACTGGCCAAGAAGTAGTGGCCGGGAGATGGAAGACGAACAGGGGACGGGGGGATATAATGAGAATGTCGAGGGCACGAATGACGAAGGAATGACGAACAGCGAAGCTCGAATGGTCGGGGGACGCTAGTCACATTTGGTCATTTGTGCTTCGTCGTTGTTTCATCATTCCTGCCTTCGACATTCGTCATTCTTCCTCCTCAAAGGCGTCATGATGTCCACCGTTGTCACCTTCCCAAGCGTCCTCGGCTGGTTCGCTCTGGTCGGCCAGGGGCGAGTGCTCAAGGGCCTGACCTTCGGCCACCCGTCGTCGGAAACCGCTATCAAAGCCCTAGGTCCCAACTTGCTCGAAGAGGCCAGCTTCGGCCAATGGAACCCGATGCTGGTCAAACGGCTCCAGAGCTATGCCCAAGGCAAGCCCGTCGACTTCAGCGACGTCGAAGTCGACCTGGGCCCTCAGACCGATTTCCGAAGTCGCGTTATTCGTTACTGCCGACAGATTCCGTTCGGCCGCACCCTGACGTACGCCCAATTGGCGGTCAAGGCCGACTGTCCCGGGGCGGCCCGAGCGGTCGGAAACTGCATGGCCTGCAACCGGATCCCGCTGGTGATCCCCTGTCACCGAGTCTTGGCCTCGGGGGGAGGGCTCGGCGGATACTCCGCTCCCGGGGGGATTTCGCTCAAGCGGCAGCTTCTTGAGTTGGAGCATGCCAAAATATAACTAGATCGCACACAATTGATCTGGAAATGGAGCCGCACTTACGTAGAATACGCACAGTGCGTCGGACAGCTTGACCTGGTGCAAGGAAAACGCCGCCTTGAGCACAACAAGAGAATTCCGCCTGAACTTTGGACCGCGATGGAGTTTCAGCGCGGACCTTGACTCTTGCGACGTTGAACCCGGTCAGAATGGCGTGGTCTTCGTTCGCGTGCACTCGAGTGACCGCGTTGGTCAACCCTTGCCTGATGCGGTGTTCACCTTCCGCCCCGGCGATCCCCAGTACGAGTTCTGGAAACGGCGGT